>NZ_DJTD01000048.1:0-202 GCF_002440385.1 Sphingobacterium sp. UBA6317
TTTTGAGACAGCCTCTTTTTTTGTTTTATTGGATTTAATCCGCTCTATTAAAACCTAGTTTCTTTATGTTGTATTTGATCCTGTTCTCTGTCAAATACAGCCTCTCTCATTTATTGCACATTGGTATAACAAGCTTACATCAGATTTTATATTAGCAGGGGTTTTATAGGGGGAAAACAGGGGGTTAGCAGGGGGTTAACAG
>NZ_DJTD01000048.1:386-36495 GCF_002440385.1 Sphingobacterium sp. UBA6317
CTGTTAACCCCCTGCTAACCCCTCATAAAAATAGTGTTACTCCTTTTTTAATTCGGAATCTGATGTTAACTTGTTAATTATTTACTCCTGAAGAAGCAAGTTACAAGTAGGTTTTATATTTGATACACATGTCCGATAAAGATAGGCGAGCAGAATTAAATACGTTTATGCAATGTATCTGTCGTGTTCATTATTTAAAATGATACCTTTTTTGTGACTAAAATTCATTCCTAAATCATTTGGTCTTTTCGTACCTTTATCCCAATGACCGATATTCAAAAGAGATTCGACCGTATACTTGCTATTTACATGCATCTACAGGCAAAACCTGTGGTCACTGCCGCCGCTTTGGCAGAACGTTATGAAGTTAGTCAGCGTACGATTTATCGTGATATCAGATCCCTGCTGCAAGCTGGAATTCCGATTTATGGTGAAGCGGGAAGCGGTTATTCTTTGGTGGAGGGATATAAGATGCCGCCCCTACAATTTACCCGAGAGGAGGCATTGAGTTTTGTGGCAGCGGAGAAACTGGTGGAAAAGTATACAGATCGGAATCTTGCGCATCATTTTACCACGGCATTACTGAAGATGAAAGCCATATTACGGGTTAATGAAAAGGAACAGGTGGCCTTAGTAGGGGATAACTTTCTGGTGCGCGGTGGGCGTCATCAATTCAATGAGAAGCTAACCCATGGCACGAATATATTGATTGAAAGTATCGCTGCAAAGAAATGTGTGGAAATCTATTATTCCAAACCTTCCGATAAAACTCCAGAAAGGCGTGAAATCGAAGCTGTGGGTATTTTTGTGGAGAGCAAATTTTGGTATGTCCTTGCTTTTTGTAGATTACGGAAAGATTATAGGCAATTCCGTTTGGATAGAATAAACAATATTAGAATACTTGCCGATGACTTTGCAAAGGAGCATCCTGAACTTTCATCTTTTCTGAATAAACGTCATGACGTTCCCACGACAAAAGTTGTCGTGCAAGTGGACAAGGATATGGCCCGCTATATGGAATGGGATCGTCACTATTTTGGTTTCCAAAAAGAAACGGTCACCGATGATTATGTAGAGATGCATTTCGAATGCATTAATATGGAGAACGGCTTTGCGCGCTGGTATCTGATGTTTGCCGATAAAGGAACAATTATTGAACCCGAATCGTTAAAAGAGGTGGTAAAGCGGCTGCTCTCAACTGCATTGGAGCAGGTTTAGTCAAAAACGACGAAATCAAGCTTTCAGCTATTGTACGCAAAAAAACTTGTTCGGCTGAAAGGACAGGTACCGAACAAGTCATTTGTAGGCTGTACTAAAATAAGCTTCAGCGCGCTGTTAAGAAGGAATTTTCATTGAAGACATGATCTATTGAACCTCTTTCCCAAAAAAATGGAGGTTCTATTCCAAGTAATCTTAGATAAACAAATCCCTGACCGCGGTGGTGGATCTCATTGTCGATAAAGTAAAATATGCTGTGGATAATGGGCGATTTGTATTGGCCGAATAGGTTGAACTCTTCGGCAAAGCGCTCTTCAGAGATTTGATTGAACAGTTCACTGATCTGAGGAGTAGCTTCATCCCAGGCCTGAAGCAATTGTGCTTTGGTTGAATAACTGAAATTTTCGTTCAGTTCACCACTTTTATTATTCACAATCTCCCGGAGACCTGGTACAGCAATACCTAATAGTTCTTTAATGATATCTGCAAAAGTGCGCATGCCTTCTACTTTATAGTTGAACAATTCCTGTTCTGGAAATTTTTCAATAGTCTGTCTCGTTAGATTTCTGTGACCTAACCAATGCTGAAGTAGCTCGTTCTTGGAAATGATTTCTGTTTTCATGATGCTCGTATTTAAAGTTTTTAGTAAGCAATACATCGCCTTCTGCGTTGTATGACAGTTCAAAATTACTGCAGCTTGTGACAGCTGTATGGCAGTATAAATTCGGAATACTAATTTTATTTTTTTGGAGCAGCATTTATTTGATGTAGGGAATGTTGTGCGGATAAATCGCAAAATAGGAGGGTGGGATAAAAAGAAGTAGAAAATAAAAAAAATAATTCACTAATTATTTGACAGTTATAAAAATGTTTGTAACTTTGCAGTCCCTTAATGGGGATAGTATGTCTTGAGCGAAGCCCTACTGCTTCGAAGGACTTTTAATTAATTAATTTACAACATGTCAGGTATTATTGGAAAAAAAGTAGGAATGACGAGCCTGTTTAACGCTGATGGGAAAAATATTCCTTGTACAGTGATTCAGGCTGGGCCGTGCGTGGTTACGCAGATACGTACGGAAGAAAAGGATGGCTACTCGGCAATTCAACTTGGTTTCGACGAAGCTAAGGAGAAAAACACGACAGCTCCTTTGAAAGGGCACTTTGCGAAAGCAAACACAACGCCTAAGCGTAAGTTGGTAGAGTTTAAAACTTTCCCAGATGCAAAACAACTTGGTGACGTAGTTGACGTTACTCTTTTTGAAGAAGGTGAGTACGTAGATGTAGTTGGTACTTCAAAAGGTAAAGGTTTCCAAGGTGTAATGAAACGTCATGGATTTGGTGGTGTAGGTGGTGCGACTCACGGTCAGCACAACAGATTACGCGCTCCGGGTTCATTAGGTGCTTCATCATGGCCTTCGCGCGTATTCAAAGGTATGCGCATGGCTGGTCGTACAGGTGGTGACAGAGTTAAAGTTCAAAACTTACAGGTGTTGAAAGTTTACGCTGAGCAAAACCTTATCGTTGTTAGTGGTTCCATTCCAGGAGCTAAAGGTTCTTATGTAATCGTAGACAAATAGTAGAGATGGAAGTTAAAGTTTTAAATTTATCAGGTAAAGAAACAGGTGCCAAGGTGCAACTTCCTGAGTCGGTATTTGGGTTAGAGCCTAACGATCATGCGATCTATTTGGATGTGAAACAATACTTAGCGAACCAACGCCAAGGAACTCACAAATCTAAACAACGTAACGAAATCGCGGGTTCTACTCGTAAATTACACAAACAAAAAGGTACTGGTGGTGCTCGTGCGGGTTCTATCAAATCTCCATTGTTTAATGGTGGTGGTCGTGTATTCGGTCCTCAACCTCGTGACTACTCGTTCAAATTGAACAAAAAATTGAAACAAGTGGCACGTAAATCAGCGTTATCTTACAAAGCAAAAGATAATAACATTGTGGTATTGGATGAAGTAAAATTCGATGCTATCAAAACTAAAAATTATGTTGCTTTAATAAATGCGTTGAACGTAGCTGATGAGAAAACATTGTTGGTATTGCCAGCTTACGATGAAATTGTTTATAAATCAAGCAGAAACTTGAAAAAAGCAAAAGTTATTGTTGCATCTGACTTAAATACATATGATGTATTAAATGCAACAAAATTATTGTTGACTACAGATTCTGTTAAAACTTTGGAGGAAGCATTAGCTAAGTAATATGGAAATTATTAAAAAACCTATCTTGACTGAGAAAGCTTCTTTGTTAACGGAAAAATTAAACCGTTACGCTTTCAAAGTAGATCACAGAGCAAACAAAATCCAGATTAAAGCAGCTGTTGAGGCTATGTTTGGTGTTACAGTTCTTGCTGTAAACACTGCAGTAGTAGCTGGTAAAGCAAAAAGCCGTTACACAAAAGCAGGTTTCGTATCTGGTAGAGCTCCTAAGTATAAAAAGGCTGTCATTACTATTAAAGACGGCGAAACTATTGACTTTTACAGTACTATATAATAAAAAATGGCAGTTAAAAGATTCAAACCGGTAACCCCTGGTACTCGTTTTAGAGTAGGCGCTGACTACTCTGATGTTACTACAAACGTTCCTGAAAAATCGTTAGTAGTAAAAATCAACAAGAAATCAGGCGGTCGTAATAACTCCGGTAAAATGACTATGCGTTATCTCGGTGGGGGACATAAAAAAGTATACCGATTAATTGATTTCAAACGCGATAAAAAAGATATCCCTGCAAAAGTAGCTACTATCGAGTACGATCCAAATCGTACTGCTCGTATTGCCTTGTTGCATTACGCTGATGGTGAAAAACGTTACATCCTTGCTCCAGCTGGTTTAGTAGTTGGTCAAACTGTAATCGCAGGTGATAAAGTTGCCCCAGAAGTTGGTAATACATTACCATTAGCAAACATTCCATTGGGTTCTATCATCCACAACATTGAATTAAATCCTGGTCAAGGTGGTTCAATTGCTCGTTCGGCTGGTACTTATGCTCAATTGTCTGCTCGTGACGGTAAATATGCCATCATCAAATTACCTTCAGGCGAAACACGTATGATCTTATTGACTTGTGTTGCTACAATTGGTTCGGTATCGAACCATGAAAGATCTAACCAAGTGTTAGGTAAAGCAGGTCGCAAACGTTGGTTAGGTCGTCGTCCAAGAGTTCGTGGTGTTGCGATGAACCCAGTAGATCACCCTATGGGTGGTGGTGAAGGCCGTACTTCAGGAGGTCACCCACGCTCACGTACAGGTGTATTAGCTAAAGGCTTCAAAACACGTTACAAGAAGAAAACATCGAATCGTTACATCATTGAGAGAAGGAAAAAATAATGGCTCGTTCAATTAAAAAAGGTCCTTATATCGATCACAACTTAGAAAGAAAAGTTCTTTCTATGAATGAAACTAACAAAAAGTCAGTTATCAAAACATGGTCTCGTAGATCAATGATTTCACCTGATTTTGTTGGCCATACCTTCGCAGTGCACAACGGGAACAAATTTATCCCTGTTTATGTAACAGAAAATATGGTAGGTCACAAGCTTGGTGAATTCGCGCCTACGCGTACATTCAGAGGCCACGCAGAAAAGAAAAAATAATAGGTAATGGAAGCAACAAAAAAACTTAAAAAGTCTGTCTTAATTAGACAACGCAAAGAGCAAGAGAAAGCTCAAAAAGGAGGAGCTTCGGATGCCAAATTATTGAACTGCCCTACTTCGCCTCGTAAGATGCGTTTAGTGGTAGACTTAATTCGCGGTCAACGTGTGGAAAATGCATTATACATTTTGAAACACTCAAGTAAAGAAGCTGCTGCTCGTGTAGAAAAATTATTATTATCTGCAATCAAAAACTGGGAAGCCAAAAACGAAGGTAAATCAGTGGAAGAAAGCGAACTAATTGTAAAAGAAGTATCAGTAGGTGGCGGTCGTCAATTGAAAAGATTGCGCCCAGCTCCTCAAGGTCGCGGATACAGAGTTCGTAAACGTTCAAATCACGTTACGTTGGTAGTTGATAGCAAATTAAACGTTGAACAAAACTAATTTATTGAGAAATGGGACAAAAAGCAAATCCAATAGGTAGCAGATTAGGAATCATCAAAGGTTGGGATTCTAACTGGTTCGGAGGTAAAAACTATTCCGATAAATTAGTTGAAGACGAAAAAATCAGAAAATATCTTTCTGTTCGTATTGCAAAAGGTGGTGTAGCTAAAGTTGTTATCGAAAGAACTTTAAAACGTATCACTGTTACAATTCACACTGCTCGTCCAGGTATCGTTATCGGTAAAGGTGGTCAAGAAGTTGACAAGATCAAAGAAGAGTTGAAAAAACTGACTAAAAAGGATGTTCAAATCAACATTTTCGAGATCAAACGCCCTGAGTTAGATGCGAAGTTAGTAGCTGAAGGTGTCGCTAAACAATTAGAGGCACGTATTTCATTCCGTCGTGCAATGAAAACTTCAATCGCTTCTACAATGCGTATGGGTGCAGAAGGTATCAAAATCATGTGTTCTGGTCGTTTAGGTGGTGCTGAAATGGCGCGTACTGAACAATACAAAGAAGGAAGAACTCCTTTACACACATTGCGTGCTGATATCGACTACGCTTTAGCTGAAGCATTGACTACATACGGTAAAATTGGTATCAAAGTTTGGATCTGTAAAGGTGAGGTTTACGGTAAACGTGACTTATCTCCAAACATTGGTCAAGCATCTGGTGTAAAATCACGTGGCAACCACGAAGGTGGTGGCGAACGTCGTGACAACCGTAACAACAAAGGTGGTCGCGGTGGAAATAACCGTGGTGGAAACAACCGTGGTGGAAGCAACCGTGGTCCGAAAAAAGATTAATAGTTATTTAGATTACAACAAAAACCTGCTGAAAAAGCAGATTTAAAAAGTATACGAACATGTTACAGCCAAAAAGAACGAAGTTCAGAAAGATGCAGAAAGGCCGCATGAAAGGTAACGCTTCTCGTGGAGCGGAGTTAGCTTTCGGTTCTTTCGGTATCAAAACAATGGAGCAAGCATGGATCACTAGTCGTCAAATCGAGGCAGCTCGTATTGCGGTTACACGTTATATGAAACGTGAAGGTCAAGTTTGGATTCGTATTTTCCCTGACAAACCTGTTACGAAAAAACCTGCAGAGGTACGTATGGGTAAAGGTAAGGGTGCTCCAGAATACTGGGTAGCAGTAGTACGCCCAGGCCGTATGTTATTTGAAGCAGAAGGTGTGCCTTTGGAAATTGCCAAAGAAGCTTTACGCCTTGCAGCTCAAAAACTTCCGGTTCAAACTAAGTTTGTGATTCGTAGAGACTACGTTGAAGCATAAAAATCTTGGTAATGTCATCATTTAAGCGTTAGGGCCGTTACCCCTAACGCTATATATAAAACGATGATAACCCAAATAACAACTGAAAAAACATGAAAAATTCAGAAATTTTAGAATTATCTAATGAGGACTTAAAAGCTCGTCTTGTAGAAGAGAAAACAGCCCTTACAAAATTGAAATTTGCACATGCTGTTTCAGCTATTGAGAACCCTAACGTGATCAAAGCAGCACGCAAAACTATCGCTCGTATCAGTACAGAGATCAGTGCACGCAAAGCTGCAGCTAAAAATGAAACAGCCTCTGAGGCGTAAAATTTAAAGTCGAAATGGAAAGAAATTTAAGAAAAACAAGAATCGGCTTAGTAGTTAGCAACAAGATGGACAAATCTATCGTGGTATCAGTGGAACGTAAAGTGAAACACCCGATCTATGGTAAGTTCGTTAAAAAAACTACTAAATTTAAAGCTCATGACGAAACTAATACCTGCGGTATCGGCGATACGGTATTAATCATGGAAACTCGTCCGCTGAGTAAAACAAAAAACTGGAGATTAGTAGAAATTATAGAAAGAGCTAAATAACATGGTACAACAAGAATCAAGACTTAATGTAGCTGACAATAGCGGTGCTAAACAAGTTTTAGTAATCCGTGTATTGGGCGGTACGCGCAAGCGTTATGCATCAATCGGAGATAAGATTGTTGTATCGGTGAAAAGCGCTATGCCTTCAGGAAACGTGAAAAAGGGTTCCGTTTCTAAAGCAGTAGTCGTTAGAACGAAAAAGGAAATCCGTCGTAAAGATGGTTCATATATCCGTTTCGATGACAACGCCGCTGTATTATTAAATAATAATGATGAACCACGTGGTACACGTATCTTTGGCCCTGTTGCTAGAGAGTTGCGTGAGAAACAGTTCATGAAAATTGTATCATTAGCACCGGAGGTTTTATAATTATGGCACAGAAAACAAAAACAACTACGCACAAAATCAAAATTAAAAAAGGTGATTTAGTGAAAGTTATCGCTGGTAACTCTAAAGGTGTTCAAGGAAAAGTATTAACTGTTTTAGTGGATAAAAATAGAGCTATCGTTGAGGGCGCTAACATCGTAAAAAAACACACTAAACCAAGTGCAGCTAATCCTAATGGTGGTATCATTGAGAAAGAAGCTGGTATTCACATCTCTAATTTAGCTGTTATCGATCCTAAAACAGGTGCAACTACACGTGTAGGTCGTAAGTTAAACGCAGATGGTAAATTAGTTCGTTACGCTAAAAAATCAGGGGAGGAAATTAAATAATGACTTACGTACCAAGATTAAAAGTGAAATATGCGGAGGAAATCCGTAAAGCACTTCAAGAAAAATTTCAGTATAAAAGTATTATGCAGGTTCCTAAACTTGAGAAAATTGTTGTTTCACAAGGTGTAGGAGCTGCAACAGCTGACAAAAAATTAATCGATAACGCTATTGCTGAGTTGACTTTAATCACAGGTCAACAAGCTGTTGCTACAAAATCGAAAAAAGATATTTCAAACTTTAAATTACGTAAAGGTATGCCTGTAGGGGCACGTGTTACTTTGCGTGACAATAATATGTTTGAATTCTTGGATCGTTTAGTAGCTGTATCGCTTCCACGTATTCGTGACTTCCGCGGTATCAACGATAAAGGCTTTGACGGACGTGGTAACTATAACTTAGGTATCACTGAGCAAATCATTTTCCCTGAGATCAACATTGATAAAATCAACAAGATCCAAGGTATGGATATCACTTTCGTGACTTCTGCTCAAAATGATGTTGAAGCTTTAGAATTGTTGAAACAATTCGGTTTACCATTTAAAAATCAAAATACTAATAACAATGGCTAAAGAAGGATTAAAAGCACGCGAAGTAAAACGCGCTAAATTGGTAGCTAAATATGCAGCAAAACGTGCAGAATTAAAAGCTGCTGGCGATTACGTTGCATTAGATAAATTGCCTAAAAATGCTTCTCCAGTACGTTTACACAACCGTTGTAAATTGACTGGCCGTCCTAAAGGATATATGCGTCAATTCGGTATCTCTCGTGTAACATTCCGTGAGATGGCTTTAGATGGCAAAATCCCAGGGGTGAAAAAAGCTTCTTGGTAATTAAAAAAAAATACTTAATTTTGCCCGGGCAATTCAATTTAGGATTGCCGGGGTTTTTGCATTTTAAAATTGTTTAACAGATAGAAGGTCCCATACCAATGGTTGGGAGGGAAACCGCTGTCACAAATTTTCATATATAATGACTACAGATCCAATTGCGGATTACCTTACACGAGTAAGGAATGCCATCAAGGCCAACCACAGGGTTGTTGAAATTCCTGCATCGAACCTTAAAAAAGAGATCACGAAAGTTCTTTTTGACAAAGGTTACATTGCTAATTACAAATTCGATGAGAATGGCGTACAGGGTACGATCAAAATCGCATTGAAATATAATCCAATTAGCAAAATTCCGGCTATTCGTACGTTGACACGTGTGAGTAAACCTGGTTTAAGAAAGTATGCAAGCGTTGATACTATGCCTCGTGTTTTGAACGGTTTAGGTATTGCTATCTTGTCAACATCTAAAGGTGTAATGACAGATAAGGAAGCTAGACTTCAAAATGTTGGTGGTGAAGTTTTATGTTACGTTTATTAATCTAGGTAAAAGCACAAAGAAATGTCAAGAATTGGAAAAGCGCCTATCGCTATCCCTGCTGGGGTAACTGTTACTATTTCGGACAAAAACTTAGTTTCAGTAAAAGGTCCTAAAGGCGAATTAACACAACAAGTTGATCGTGACATCACGATTGCTCAAGAAGAGGGCAATATCGTTGTAACACGTCCAACTGATCAAAAGAAACACAAAGCATTACACGGTCTATACCGTTCCCTGTTGGCTAACATGGTTCACGGTGTGACTGAAGGTTACAAAACTACGCAAGAGTTAGTCGGTGTGGGTTACCGTGCTTCAAGTACTGGTAATGTATTAGAGTTAACTTTAGGTTTCTCTCACCAGATTGTTTTTGTATTGCCAAAAGAGGTTAAAGTATCAACTACTGCTGATAAAGGTAAAAACCCTACAATCACTTTGGAGTGTGCTGACAAACAATTGATCGGACAGGTAGCGGCAAAAATCCGTGGCTTCCGTAAACCAGAACCTTACAAAGGAAAAGGTGTTAAGTTTGCAGGTGAAGTATTGAGAAGAAAAGCAGGTAAATCAGCTAAAAAATAATAATCATGGCAGGACAAAAAGCATCTCGTAGAGAGAGAATCAAAAAAGGAATCAGAAAAAACCTTGCTGGAACGTCTGAACGTCCACGTTTATCGGTTTTTAGAAGTAACAAAGGTATCTATGCGCAAATCATTGACGACAATGCAGGTAAAACATTAGTTGCTGCATCTAGCTTGTCAAAAGAGTTTGTTGCATCTGGTAACAAGGTTGATCAATCTAAAGCTGTAGGTAAATTAGTGGCTGAAAAAGCATTAGCAGCAGGTATTAATAAAGTAGTTTTTGACCGTAATGGGTACTTATACCATGGCCGTATCAAATCTTTGGCTGAAGGTGCTCGCGAAGGCGGTTTAGACTTTTAATCATAGAAAGAAATGGCATTAAGCAATATAAAAAGAGTAAAATCAAGCGAAATTGAATTAAAAGATCGCTTAGTAAGTATCCAACGTGTAGCTAAAGTTACTAAAGGTGGTCGTACTTTCAGCTTCTCTGCAATTGTTGTAGTAGGTGATGAAAACGGTATTGTTGGTTACGGTTTAGGTAAAGCTAAAGAGGTAACAGAAGCAATCACGAAAGGTATTGACGACGCAAAGAAAAATTTGGTGAAAGTTCCTATTATCAAAGGTACTGTTCCACATGAGCAATATGGTAAATATTCTGGTGGTTCAGTTTTGGTTAAACCAGCTATCGCAGGTACAGGAGTTTTAGCCGGTGGTGCAATGCGCGCAGTATTGGAGTCTGCTGGTATCAAAGACGTATTGGCTAAATCATTAGGTTCTTCTAACCCACACAACGTGGTAAAAGCAACTGTAACAGCTTTAGCAAGCATGCGCGATGCATATACAGTAGCCCAACACCGCGGTGTCGATTTAAATAAAGTATTTAACGGTTAATTATCATGGCAAAAATTAAAATCACCCAGATAAAGAGCGTTATCGACAGAAGCGAGCGCCAAAAGAAAACTATTGAGGCATTGGGTTTGAAAAGAATCAACCACTCAGTAGAAGTTGAAGCTACTCCATCAATTATTGGAATGGTACGTAAAGTAAACCATTTAGTAGCTATCGAAACTATTTAATATTAGCATATGGAAGAGGTCTTTGGGCTTCTTCCATTACTTGTTATTAATAATCATTATTTTTTAATCGCTAGTACCTGTTTAGTGAGAGCGAAGGGCTAGCACAATTTAGTTTAAAATGAACTTAAGTAATTTAAAACCTGCAAAAGGTGCAGTAAAAAGTAGCAAACGTATTGGCCGTGGTACTGGTTCTGGTCGTGGTGGTACTTCAACACGTGGTCACAAAGGTGCTGGTTCTCGTTCAGGTCACTCTACGAAAATCGGTTTCGAAGGTGGTCAAATGCCTTTGCAACGTCGTGTGCCTAAATTTGGTTTCAAAAACATCAACCGTGTTGAGTATAATGGTGTAAACTTAGATACTTTACAAGCGTTGATCGAGAAACACAATTTAACAGCTGTAGATTTCGACGCATTGAAAGCTCATGGTTTAGTGTCTAAAAATGACAAAGTTAAAATCTTGGGTCGCGGTGAGTTGAAAGCTAAAGTTGAAGTAACAGCGCACGCGTTTACTGCTTCTGCTCAAAAAGCGATTGAAGCTGCAGGCGGTTCTATCGTTAAAATTTAATAAATGAAGAAACTAATCACAACCTTAACCAATATTTGGAAAATCGATGATTTACGTACGCGTATTTTAAATACCTTACTTTTTCTTTTGATTTACCGTATTGGATGTCACGTGGTATTACCAGGTGTAAATCCTCATGCTTTGGCTTCTGGTCAAAAAGAGGGTTTATTGGGCTTATTGGATATGTTTGCGGGGGGATCTTTCTCTCGTTCGGCTATCTTTGCTTTAGGGGTAATGCCATATATCTCGGCATCCATTGTTGTTCAATTGCTGGGCATCGCGGTTCCTTACTTCCAAAAGATGCAGAAAGAAGGGGAAAGTGGTCGTCAAAAAATGAATCAGATTACTCGCTATTTAACTTTAGGGATTACTTTGCTTCAGGCTTTTGCTTATGTACGTACTCAAATCGAGCCAAGTGCTAAGACAATCGCAGACCCATTATTCACTATTCTAACTGCCATAGTTTTGACAGGCGGTACTTTATTTGTGATGTGGTTAGGGGAAAAAATTACGGATAAAGGTATCGGTAATGGTATTTCTTTGATCATCATGACAGGTATTATCGCTCAATTGCCAAGTGGTATCACTGCGGAATGGGTTTCTAGAATGGCGAAAGGTGGTGGTGGTCCAATTCCATTGTTGCTTGAATTTGTGGCGTTATTCTTTGTTGTGATCTTTACGATCTTGATCGTACAGGGTGTTCGTAAGATTCCTGTACAATACGCGAAGAAAATCGTTGGAAACAAGCAAGTCGGTGGAGTACGTCAGTATATACCCTTAAAGGTAAATGCTGCAGGTGTAATGCCTATCATTTTTGCACAGGCAATTATGTTTGTGCCGATGAGTTTAGGACAATTCTTCCCAAATATTCAGTCGGAATTTTTGACTTCGTTGAGTAACTATACTTCTGTTGCATACAACGTGACATTTGCGGTGTTAATTATCGCATTTACGTTTTTCTATACAGCAATTATGGTGAATCCGCAACAGATGTCGGATGACATGAAGAAAAATGGAGGTTTTGTTCCAGGTATTAAACCCGGATTGGAAACTAGTAATTTTATAGACCGCGTAATATCAAATATTACATTTCCAGGTGCAATTTTCTTAGCGATTATCGCTATTCTACCTGCTATTGCAAGTTTGTTTGGTATTAATAATCAATTTGCGCACTTCTACGGTGGTACGTCATTATTGATTTTAGTAGGTGTGGTGTTGGATACTTTGCAACAGATCGAATCTCATTTGTTGATGCGTCATTACGATGGATTAATGAAAACAGGTCGTATTAAAGGTCGTTCGGCCGCGTCTGTTGAGGGAATGGATCATTCGGCAATTTAATTTCTTTAGATGTCTAAAGTATTTTATAAGTCAGCAGAAGATATAGAGCAATTGCGGAAGTCAGCAGATGTGCTTTCGCAATTGCTTGGTGAAATCGCAAAAGTGATTAAGCCTGGGGTAAAGACTATATCTCTTGATAAATTAGCTTATGAGTATATCCATGATAACGGTGGAACGCCTGCGTTCCTAAATTATCACGGATTTCCATATTCTTTGTGTATATCTGTTAACGATCAAATTGTACACGGTTTTCCAAGCGATTATGAAATTAAAGATGGAGATCTTGTTTCGGTCGATGGTGGTGTCAATTTGAATGGGTTTATCAGTGATTCAGCGTATACCTTTGGTGTAGGCGAGATATCTGAGGAAGCTCAGTTGTTATTGGATGTAACAAAAGAATCATTGTACAAAGGTGTTGAACAGGCTGTGGCTGGTAAACGTGTTGGAGATATTTCTTCGGCTGTTCAGGAGTACGTAAACAAATTCGGATTCGGAATTGTTCGCGAGCTAGTTGGACACGGAGTAGGGTACCACTTACATGAAAAACCTGAAGTTCCCAACTACGGAAAACGTGGTGCTGGTCCTAAATTGGAAGAAGGTTTGGTTATTTGTATCGAACCGATGATCAATGCGGGGCGCGCAGGTGTTCGTTTTTGGGATGATGGTTGGACAGTAAGTACAGTGGATGGGAAATTATCGGCGCACTTCGAACAGATGGTTGCAATCCGAAAAGGAGAACCAGATGTGTTGCTGACATTCGAACATGTAGAGAAAGTTTTGGGTAAAAAGTAATTGGTTTTCAATTATTTTTATTTATCTTTGCACTCCTGTTCGCAGGCTTTTAAATTAAATTTAATCGAGAATATATGGCTAAACAAGCCTCAATAGAACAAGACGGTATAATTAGAGAGGCACTTTCTAATGCTATGTTTAGGGTAGAGTTGGAAAATGGACATGAAATCATTGCCCATATTTCTGGTAAAATGCGTATGCACTATATCAAAATTTTACCTGGTGATAAAGTTAAATTGGAAATGTCTCCGTATGATTTGACTAAAGGAAGGATTACTTATCGCTATAAATAGCTGTAAGTCCTTGTATTAGCGCAAGCTTTTGAAAAAATAAATATCATGAAAGTAAGAGCATCAATAAAAAAACGTAGCGCGGACTGTAAGATCATCCGTCGTAAAGGTAAAGTTTTTGTAATCAACAAAAAGAACCCAAAGTTTAAACAACGTCAGGGTTAATTCATTTAAAAAATAATAGCTTAATATTATATGGCAAGGATAGCAGGTATTGATTTACCTAAAAACAAAAGAGGTGTGATCGGCCTTACCTATATTTTTGGTATCGGTCGTACAAGAGCTGAATATATCTTGGAAAAAGCTGGTATCAGCGAAGATGTGAAGGTACAAGAGTGGAATGATGAACAATTGGCAGCAATTCGTACCATCATTAACGACGAATTGAAAGTTGAAGGTGCATTGCGTTCTGAAATTCAATTAAACATCAAACGTTTAATGGATATCGGTTGTTACCGCGGATTGCGTCACCGTAAACACTTACCAGTTCGTGGTCAACGTACTAAAAACAACTCACGTACTCGTAAAGGTAAACGTAAGACAGTTGCAAACAAGAAAAAAGCTACTAAATAATAAATAAGAAATGGCTAAAACTAAAAAAGCTGCAAAAAAGCGTATCGTTGTTATCGAACCTGTAGGTCAGGCTCACATTAACGCAACGTTTAACAATATCATTGTAACTTTGACAAATAATCAAGGTCAAACTATTTCTTGGTCTAGTGCTGGTAAAATGGGTTTCCGTGGTTCTAAAAAGAACACTCCATACGCTGCTGGTCAAGCTGCACAAGACTGTGGAAAAGTTGCTCACGACTTGGGTTTACGTAAAGTTGAAGTGTTTGTTAAAGGACCTGGTGCTGGTCGTGAATCAGCAATCAGAACATTGCAAACAGTAGGAATCGATGTGACTACTATTAAAGATATCACTCCACTTCCTCACAACGGTTGTCGTCCTCCAAAACGCAGAAGAGTTTAATTAATTTAAAGATAAGATTCATCGGCTATAGGCTGATAGATACTTTAATTGTAAAAGAAAATGGCTAGATATACAGGACCTAAGTCCAAAATTGCCCGTAAATTTAGAGAGCCGATCTTCGGCCCAGATAAAGCGTTAGAAAAGAAAAATTACCCTCCTGGACAGCACGGAGCTTCTAAACGCAGAGGTAAACAATCTGAATATGCTATTCAGTTGTTAGAAAAACAAAAAGCAAAATACACTTACGGTGTATTGGAGCGTCAGTTCTCAAACCTATTTGTTAAAGCTGCCTCTAAACAAGGTATTACAGGTGAGATCTTCTTGAAATTGTTAGAAGCTCGCTTGGATAACGTAGTTTACCGTTTAGGTATCGCTACTTCTCGTGCCGCTGCTCGTCAGTTGGTATCCCATAAACACGTTACTGTTAACGGCGAAGTTGTTAACATTCCATCATATAGCTTGCGTCCAGGTGACGTTGTAGCAGTTCGTGAACGTTCTCAAACACTTGAAGCCATCACAAATTCAGTTGCAGGTCGTACTGTAAACAAATTTTCTTGGTTAGAGTGGAATGCGAAAGAATTGACAGGTACTTTCTTAAGCTATCCAGAAAGAGCTGACATTCCTGAAAACATCAAAGAGAACTTAATCGTTGAGTTATACTCTAAATAATAAATAAAATAGAAGAATGCATAGTCCAGTTTTTGGGGTATGCATCTTCTATTGTATTACAATTATTATTACAAATAAAACATTAAAAGAAAATAAATGGCAATTTTAGCATTTCAAAGACCGGATAAAGTTATCATGCAAAAATCTACGGATTTTGATGGTACGTTTGAATTTCGTCCATTGGAGCCTGGTTTTGGTGTAACCATTGGTAATGCTTTGCGCCGTATTCTATTGTCCTCTTTAGAAGGATATGCAATTACGTCGATAAGGTTTTCTGGCGTTTCGCACGAATTTTCAACGATCAAAGGTGTTGTTGAAGACGTAACTGAAATTATCTTGAACTTGAAACAAATTCGTTTCAAAAAAACAGGTGAGATTGGTGACAACGAAAAGGTATTTGTAGTAATCAATGGTCAAGAGCAGTTCTTAGCTGGTGATATCACAAAATTCTCTAATAACTTTACGGTCTTAAACCCAGACATGGTAATCTGTAACATGGATAATTCAGTGACAATTGAATTGGAATTGAGTATTGCCAAAGGTCGTGGATACGTAAATGCTGATGAGAATAAAGTTGTTGATGCTCCAGTAGGTGTTATCGCAATCGATTCGATCTTTACTCCGATCAAGAATGTTAAATATACCATTGAGAATTACCGTGTAGAGCAAAAAACTGACTACGAGAAATTGTTGTTGGATATCTCTACTGATGGCTCAATTCACCCCGAAGAAGCTTTGAAAGAAGCTGCTAAGATCTTAATTCAACACTTTATTTTATTCTCTGATGAGAATATGCTTCTTGAGTCTCAAACGAAAGAAGAAACTAAAGTTGTTGACGAAGAAATCTTACATATGCGTAAGATCTTGAAAACAGAATTAGTAGATCTTGATCTTTCAGTTCGTGCATTGAACTGTTTGAAAGCTGCGGATATTCGCACATTGGCTGAGTTAGTAACTTATGACGTAGCTGATATGTTGAAATTCAGAAACTTCGGTAAAAAATCGTTAAGTGAAATCCAAGAGTTGGTTAAATCGAAAGGTTTATCATTCGGAATGAACTTGGCAAAATACAAATTAGACGAAGAATAATAATTTATTAAGCGACCACTAGTCGTAATTCCTTTTGGCTGTCTGGATATGTGATGTTCACATAAATGGCATATACAAAAACGGTACGATTAGTATAATAAAATCAAAATGAGACACGGAAAAAAAGTAAATCACTTAGGCCGTACGGATAGCCATAGAAAAGCAATGTTGGCTAACATGGCAACATCATTAATCCTACACAAACGTATTACAACTACTTTGGCTAAAGCTAAAGCATTACGTACGTATGTTGAGCCTTTGATTACTAAATCTAAAAACGACACAACACACTCTCGTCGTACAGTATTCGCTTATTTGAAAGATAAAGACGCTGTTTCTATCTTATTCCGCGAAATTTCTGAAAAAGTAGCTAACCGTCCAGGTGGTTACACTCGTATCATCAAAATGGAAAACCGTTTAGGTGATAACGCGGAAATGGCTTTCATCGAACTAGTTGATTACAACGAAATCTACGGTAAAAAAGCTGCTGCTGCTGAGAAAAAAGCTACTCGTCGTCGTGGTGGTGCTAAAAAAGCTGCTACTGCTGAAACTGAAGCTCCTGCAGAAGTTAAAGCTGAAGTAGAAGGTGAAGAAAAAGTAGACGGAGAATAGTCTTCTTCTGATCTAGCATAAAAAAGTCCTCTTTTTAAGGGGACTTTTTTTATTTTATGACCATTCCTACCGTTATAACTAATATATTTGTATTGCTAAAATCTGATAGCTTTTTCTATTACTAGCTATTTCGTTTATCAATCTATAATTCATTAAGATGAAACCATTTGATGTTTATCCCATTAATCCCATTAACATAATAAAGGCTAATGGATCAACGGTGTGGGATGCCGAAGGAAATGCTTACTTGGACTTGTATGGTGGCCATGCTGTGATATCGATCGGACACACGCACCCACATTATGTACAACGCATCACAGAACAATTGAACCGTATTGGGTTCTATTCCAACTCTGTCGAGATTCCAATTCAGCGTGAACTTGCCCGATTGTTAGGGGAAGTTTCGGGAAAGGTTGATTATGATTTATTTCTTTGCAATTCGGGTGCGGAAGCAAACGAAAACGCATTGAAGCTGGCTTCTTTTTACAATAAGCGGAAAAAGGTCGTAGCGTTTTCAAAAGCTTTTCATGGAAGAACCTCATTGGCCGTAGCGGCAACAGATAACCCGAGTATCGTGGCTCCTGTCAACGAGACCGATAATATTGTATTTCTTCCTTTCAATGATGAAGCGGCTTTAACGGAGGCTTTCGCATCATATGGTAATGAAATTTCATCTGTTATCGTAGAAAGTATTCAGGGCGTAGGTGGAATCAGGGAAGCGTCAGTATCGTTTCTTCAGTTGATTCGCTCTCTTTCTGATCAATATAATGCCTTGTTTATTGCAGATGAAGTACAATGTGGGTATGGAAGAACAGGCTTATTCTATGCGCAGGATTATTCGGGCGTTGAAGCCGATATTTACACGATGGCAAAAGGGATGGGCAATGGTTTTCCAATTGGTGCAATCAGTATATCGCCCAAATTTAAGGCGACTTACGGGAGTCTGGGAACGACATTTGGTGGCAATCATCTCGCATGTGCTGCCGCACTGGCTGTATTGGAAGTTATCCAACAAGATAAGTTGATGGAGAATGCGGCGCAAGTCGGACAATATCTTATTGATGAGCTTAAACAAATCGAAGATATTGTTGAAGTGAGGGGAAGAGGATTAATGATCGGTATAGAACTACCTGAATCTTTGGCTCATGTAAAGAAAGATCTTTTGCTAAAGAACCGTATCTTTACAGGGGAGGCTAAACCTTTCGTAATTCGCTTGTTGCCTGCTTTGAATATTACGAAAGATCATGCTGATCAGTTTTTATCAGCATTGAAAGCACATATCAAAGCAGTAACGGTTGCATAGAACCTTAAAGCTGTCGATTAAATTGTCCAACAGCCGCACGTTGGCTAGTGTAAATTTGATTGCGCTGTAGTAGTTAGAATATATACTGAGTGTGACAGGCCTATTGATTGCCCGTTGAAAATACACTCGAATTAATAGATATAGATGAAAAAGTTTTTCTCTGTTAAGGATGTGTCTAGTGTAGCAGACGTTGTTCAAGAAGCGTTAGCTTTGAAAGCGGCACCATATGACAATCAGGACCTTGGTCAACATAAAACGTTGGGACTTGTATTTTTGAATCCGAGTTTGCGTACGCGTTTGAGCACACAAAAAGCGGCAATGAATTTGGGCATGAATGTGATGGTCATGAATATGGATAAAGATGGTTGGGCGCTTGAAACACAGGATGGTGTTGTGATGAACGGGACAACTGTTGAACATATCCGCGAGGCCGCTGCTGTTATGGGCGAGTATTGTGATATTTTGGGACTACGTTCCTTTCCAAAATTGAAAGATCGTGAAGAGGATTATAGCGAAGACCTGTTCAACAAATTCATTAAGTACTGTGGTGTTCCTGTTGTTTCCTTAGAGAGTGCAACACGCCATCCACTGCAGAGTTTGACAGATATGATTACCATCACTGAGTACAAGAAGACTGAAAAGCCGAAAGTGGTATTGGCTTGGGCCCCACACGTTAAGGCATTACCTCAGGCAGTACCTAATTCTTTCGCAGAATGGATGTGCAAAGCACAAGAAGAGGGATTGGTCGATTTTACGATAGCTCAGCCTATGGGCTATGAGTTAAGTGAAGAATTTACCGCTGGAGCAACCATATCTAATAATCTTGGGGAAAGTTTAAAGAATGCTGATTTTGTCTATGTGAAAAACTGGTCTTCTTATCAAGAATATGGCGAGGTATATGGTGTTGATGAAGATTGGATGATGGATAACAAGAAGCTCAATTTGACGAATGATGCCAAAGTAATGCATTGTTTGCCAGTACGAAGAGATCTTGAATTGTCTTCTGAGATTTTAGATGGACCAAATTCACTCGTGATTAAAGAGGCTAGCAACCGCGTATGGGCTGCTCAGGTTGTTTTGAAACGTATGTTAGAGGATTTGGCATAGTCCAATCCTATAAATTATTGAAAAACTATTTTTATTGGGAAAAGTTGCGTAATGGCTAATAGTGTATTAAATATAATTAAAATTGGCGGGAATATTATTGATGATGAACGCCAATTGGATTCTTTTTTAGAAAAGTTCTCTGCATTGTCAGGGAAAAAGATTCTTGTACATGGCGGTGGTAAAATAGCGACTCGCCTTGCTAGTGAACTGGGAATTGAAGCCCAAATGATAGAAGGGCGTCGTGTGACAAATGAGGAAATGTTACGCATTGTAACAATGGTGTACGCTGGCTTGACAAACAAGACAATCGTTGCTAAGTTGCAAAATTTGAAATGCGATGCTGTTGGATTAACCGGAGCTGATGGGGATGTCATAAAAGCTATAAAGCGTCCTGTAAAAGATGTCGATTATGGCTTTGTAGGTGATTTGTTGCATGACTCTGTAAATACCCTGGCCATCAAGAAGTTTTTGGAAGCAGGGTTTGTTCCTGTGTTTTCAGCTATTACACACAATGGCCTTGGACAATTGCTCAATACCAACGCGGATACTATAGCTTCTTCATTGGCGGTGTCTTTGGCTTCATTATATGAAACTTCTTTGGTTTATTGTTTCGAGAAGAACGGCGTTTTACGCGATGTAACGGATGAGAATTCAGTAATCCCAACGATTAAGTCAGAAGAGTTTGAACATCTTAAGGAGTCCGGCGTGGTGAATGACGGGATGATCCCTAAGTTGCAAAATGCATTCAATGCTATAAATAAAGGTGTTCAAGAGGTCTATATTGGAAATGCTAATAATCTGCATTTGTTTCAACAAGGACAATTTGGCACTTGCTTGACATTAAAATAAAAATCTAACCTAAACCCAACGATCGCTATGAAAAAGGTCACCATTATCGGAAGCGGTAATATCGGTCTTTCTTTGGCAAAAGGACTTGTAAAAAGTGAATTTGCCCATGCTGCCGATATTACCTTGACGAGGAGAAATTTGAATGCACTGGCCGAAGAAGCGCGCCAAGGCTTCTCAATAAGTAATGATAATAAACTCGCTGTAAAGGGGGCTGATATTGTTGTTTTCGCAATCCTACCTCAACAACTAAAAAAGGTATTGGTGGAAGTGGCTCCTGTAATTGAAAAGACCAATCAGATTTTTGTCTCTATTGTGTCGGGAGTTTCTTGTGCCGATTTAAAAGCAGAGTTGGGGGCAGATGCCACAGTGATACGAGCAATGCCCAATACGGCAATTGCAATAGCGCAATCAATGACGTGTATTGCCAGTGACAATGCTTCAGAGGATAGTTTGAAAGAGGTTGAGAAGATGTTTGAAACTGTTGGTTCAGTGGTTGTAATTAATGAAGACCTGATGACATCGGCAACAGCGTTGTGTGCTTGCGGTATCGCATTCTTCCTACGTGCGATTCGTGCTGCTTCACAAGGTGGAGTTGAAATCGGATTTCATGCGCATGATGCATTAAAGATGGCGGTTCAAACTGCAAAAGGCGCTGCTGATTTGTTATTGCACACCAATGCTCATCCAGAAGGAGAGATTGATAAGGTAACATCACCGAAGGGCTGTACAATAGCGGGATTGAACGAAATGGAACATAATGGTTTTAGTTCTGCTTTTATAAAAGGAATTAAACTATCTGCGGATAAAGCAGGAGGACTATACCATGAAGGATAAGCAGGGCTTATTTGAAGATGCTTTGGCCCTTTTAAAACAATTAATTGGACTATCGTCTTTAAGTAAAGAGGAAGAGTTCACAGCGGATTTAATTGTTCGCTTCTTTCAGGAGCGTGATATCAAAACACATCGAAAAGGCAATAATGTCTGGGTATATAACGCTCATTATGATAGCACCAGACCTACGATATTACTCAACTCCCATCACGATACAGTAAAACCAAATACAGGTTATACAAGAGATCCTTTGGCGGCGACTGTAGAGGAAGGTAAATTGTACGGATTGGGGAGCAACGATGCCGGAGGCTGTTTGGTATCATTGATAGCTACATTTTTGTATTTTTACCAGCATACGGACTTGAAGTATAACTTCTGTCTTGTCGCTAGTGCCGAAGAAGAGATCTCAGGTAAGAACGGTGTAGAATCTGTTTTGGATGATATCGGTTCAATTGATTTTGCAATTGTGGGTGAACCTACCTTATTGGATTTGGCAATTGCAGAAAAGGGACTGATGGTGTTGGATTGTACAGCATTAGGGACAGCTGGACATGCCGCACGTAATGAGGGCGATAATGCAATCTACAAAGCGATTAGGGATATTGAATGGTTTCAAAATTATACGTTTGAAAGGACTTCGTCAACCTTAGGCCCGATTAAGATGTCGGTGACAGTAATTCAGGCGGGATCACAACATAATGTGATACCGGCTACTTGTAACTTTGTTGTCGATGTCAGAACCACAGATGCTTATTCGAATGAAGAGACGTTGGATATTATCAAGTCTCATGTAAAATCAGAGGTCACAGCGAGATCGACGCGTCTGAAGTCTTCTTCTATTCCTGAAACGCATCCAATTGTCAAAGCAGGTGTTGTCCTGGGGCGTAAGGTATATGGATCGCCGACGATGAGCGATCAGGCTCTTATTCCTGTCCCTTCTCTGAAGTTGGGGCCTGGTGATAGCGCTCGGTCACATATGGCGGATGAGTTTATCTATATCGATGAAATTAGAGCAGGGATCGATCTCTATATCGAAATGTTAGAACAGATAGTATAAAAAAAGCTTCCATTTTTATGGAAGCTTTTTTTATACTAGACTAAGCTGATTTGACGTTTGATACTCTCTTCGAGAGAGATGATCGTCTCGGTACGTTGAATCCCAGGTACGGATTGAATATCTTCATTCAATACTTTTCTGAGGTGAACTGTATCTCTACAGATGATTTTTGCAAAAATACTGTATTGGCCAGTACAATAATGTAATTCGACCACTTCTTTGATTTCTTTCAATTTATCTACCGCATCTGCATATTGTGAACCTTTTTCAAGATAGATACCCAAAAAGGCCGTGATATCAAATCCGACTTTTTGAGGATTGATAATTAGATTTGACCCTCTAATGATACCTAATTCTTCCATC
Organism: Sphingobacterium sp. UBA6317; assembly: GCF_002440385.1. Classification (NCBI taxonomy): domain Bacteria; kingdom Pseudomonadati; phylum Bacteroidota; class Sphingobacteriia; order Sphingobacteriales; family Sphingobacteriaceae; genus Sphingobacterium; species Sphingobacterium sp. UBA6317. The sequence continues at coordinate 23,096 of NZ_DJTD01000048.1, forward strand.
TTCTTCATTCTAACGTGAATTGTACCACCTGATACAATTAGCTTTTTTGCTATTTCTGTATAAGGAATAGAGGCATCGTTCATTAGAATAGACAAGATTTGGATATCCAAATTGTCTAGATCATAGTTTGCATATTGATTTTCCATTAACAATGGTTTTTGTGTTCATTAATTGGCCGTTGCATCAAAATCGGACCAATAGCTAAAGTAATTAAATTTATTTCAAAATTACTAAGAATTTTCGGTTTATAGATGTAAATTTAATAAAAAATACTTATTCATATTGATAATGTTATATGTTTTTGATTGAAAGTGATTATAATTGTTTCATGGTGATCTTATTATAGGTTAAGTGATTGTTTTCATGTTTGAAATCAGGATTATGATAAATTAATTTAGTATTGCCTTTTTAAGAAGTAGGAAATGCAGTTGGCCTATTAACAATCTAATCAGTTCGTATTTAGCGGTTGTTAGGTTAAAAATGTAGCCAACCGTGTGATGTTTGAGTAAACGAAAAATCAAATACGGAATAGCGATGGAAGAAGTTCAAGATGTAAAGATTTCGAAAAAGAAGCCGATTTTTGAAGTAGGGGAAGGACTTCATAAATACCTTAAGCTGTATCAGCGAGATGAAAAATTGCCTATAGGATATAAGGATCTACTGAATTTTACGGAGACAGTACCTGTTATGGATAAATTTGGCAACGATACTTTTTGGGAGACTCCACTGTATCCACAATATCTCATTGACCAATTATATGACGGGTTGAAGGTGATTTATGCTAAATTGAAAGCATCAGGTAATACGCGAATCGTCCAGCATAAATATATTGATCGTGTCGAGTACTGCGGCTTTGGCAATACGAAACCCTTTCGTATTCGTATCGTGAACCGTTTAAATGATGTGTATGATTATTTTTACATCAAGCAGGCCGATGCATCAAGAATATATGGACTGGAGTTGGAAGAAATATTGTCGCCCAATCAGGTGAATTATATGGTAGACCATGATACCTTGGTTGAGGAACATATTGTTGGAATTCCGGGAGACACTTTTTCGAAAACACGTATGTTCTCGCCTGATTATAATCTGACCCGGATTTCCAAAGAATTTGTCAAGTTTAATGAGCGATGTATTATTACGTTGTTGGGGGATATGCGGGCATACAATTTCGTGATGCAGATTACACCAGATTTTGATGATTTCCAGTTTCGAATTCGGGCAATAGATTTTGACCAGCAGTTTTATGAAGGAAATCCGAAGGTATATATGCCGCAATTTTTTAAGGAGAATCTTCCCTATGTCAAACTGGCGATGGAACATCTCAATGAAAAAACAGTACTGCAATACCAACAAGAGGAGCGTTCCTCTATTGTGCATAGAGTTCGAAGCGAAAGACATCGGATCGCTGATCTGAGGGATGCCTCGCAAACGCAGGTGCTCTCGACCCAGGAGAATATCAAACAGTTACGTGAGGGCTATGCTGAATTTTATCAGAACAACTCCTACCTCAAGTGTAAAACGATGACGGATATTGTGGAATTGAATGTGAAGAATGTGATTCGTCAGGTGCAAATGTGATTACTTGATTCGATCCTTGTTATCTTTGATAAAGGCGGACCATCCCGTGTACGACTTACTGTTGCCTGATACTGCATTTTTCTGAAACGAGTGGCAGACAGCAATTGCCAATCCGTCGGTGGCATCTAAAAATTGTGGTGTTTCCTCAAATTTTAATAGATTTTTTAGCATAGCGGAAACCTGCTCCTTTGTCGCATTTCCATTTCCTGTAACGGATTGTTTTATCTTTCTTGGAGAATATTCAAAGATCGGAATATCTTGCGCCAGCGCCGCCGCCATAGCAACACCTTGAGCTCGCCCTAGTTTGAGCATGACCTGTATGTTTTTGCCATAAAATGGTGATTCAAGGGCTACGCAGTCGGGATTATATTCCTGCATTAAAGCCGAAGTTTTTTTGAAAATACGTTGTAGTTTTAGAGCATGATCGTCTAAATGTCCCATTTTGATGACCCCCATTGAGATCAAGGATATGTTATTGCCAACTTCTTTGATGATACCATATCCCAGTACAACGGTACCGGGGTCGATCCCTAAAATTATTCTTTCTTTCGCCTTTTCCTTCTGCATATACAATATTACAAATTTTGCGTTTTATTCGCGGATTGCATTCGACAAAACTTAATCATTTGGCTAAAATTTAGTAACATTGCTCTCTAATTATCGAAAGTTGACTGGAAGACAAAAAAAATACATCAGTCTTTTATTGAAGATGCTGGTTTTCGCCCTGGCGACCTGGTATATTGCCGTGAAAGTATCTGATAAAAGTAATATTGCGAAGTTTAAAACCCTAGTAGCAGGTTTAGAACAACATTCTGTTGTTTGGACCCTGGTTTTGATCGTGGTGTTAATGCTTGTAAATTGGTTGCTTGAAGTCGTTAAATGGCAGTATCTTGCCTCTAAACTGGAACGTATTTCATTTTGGCAGGCCTTCCAATCCGTTTTTTGCGGACTTACCTGGGCTATTTTTACTCCCAATAGGATTGGAGAGTATGGTGGACGCGTTCTTTTTTTACAGCCTCAACATCGGGCAAAAGGAGCCGTGGCGATGGGCGTTGGATTATTTGCACAATTGGTGCTCACAAGCGTTGCGGGATCATTAAGTATCGCTTGGTTTATCTGTAAATTTCTCTCAACTCCTTTAACCGTACAATTTGGTGTATGGCTACTTGCAATTATTTATGCCGGAGGATTTGTCATCTTATATTTCAATGTAAAATGGATCGATTTATTGGTCGGCAAAATTAAGTTTTTGAAACGGATTAAGCCTTTCTTTGAAGTATTGGAACACTATTCAATGCGCGAGCTCCGTATTGTTCTTTTAAATTCTTTGGCGCGATTTGTCATTTTTACTTCTCAGTATATCATCTTGATGAAGCTAACGCTACCTGAGTTACCGCTTTTATCCATGGTTCTGATGATTTTTATCCTATTTTTTGTGCAGGCAGCGCTACCTACATTGGATATTTTTGATTTCAGTGTTAGAAGTTTCGTTGCAAGCAATCTATATAGTTATATTACCACACAGGAAATTGCTGTAATGGCTATTGTTTCCTGTATTTGGTTCGTCAATTTGATTCTTCCAGCTATATTTGGTTCTATTTTTGTTTTTAAGATAAATTTTTTCGGTGATACAAATTCTTAACTATTTATTGATCATTTTTGCCTGCGTATACGTAATTCTAGTTTTATGGATGCGCAGAGGCTGGTTCTTGCTTTCGGAGCCTAACAATACTGTTAGGCCAACAATGACTGTATCTGTCATTATCGCAGCGCGGAATGAGGAGTTAAATATTAGGCGCACCATTGAATCGATACTAGGGCAAAATTATCCTAGAGAGCTCCTGGAGTTAATTATTATCGATGACCATTCGGACGATAGTACGTCTTTGATTGTGAAAGAATATGAAGAAAAAGGTGTCAAGCTGATTCAATTGAACGAAAATGGCCGTTTGAATTCCTACAAGAAATTAGCAATTTCAAGAGCGATAGATTGCTGTCATGGCGAAATTATTATCACTACAGATGCTGACTGCCGCATGGGGTCGAACTGGCTAAAGACAGTTATCAGTTCATTTGAGAAAGAAGGTGCCTATCTACAATCTTCTCCAGTAGTGTATTCAGAAGAAAAGAGTTTTTTTGAACGACTGCAGACCCTGGAATTTTTGTATTTGATAGGTTTGGGCGCTGCAGGTATTGGTAATAAAAAACCAACGACCTGTAATGGAGCGAATTTGGCCTATCGAAAGGATATTTTTAAACAAATGGGCGGATTTAAAGGGATTGATGAGCTTGCATCCGGAGATGATGAACTTTTTTTACATAAGGTAGCAGAACAATATCCCGATCGTATAATCTTTTGTAAATCACAAGATGCCGTTGTTTATACAGATGCAAAACCAGATTTGAAATCATTCATTAGTCAGCGTAGACGCTGGGCTTCAAAAAGTACCAAATATAAAAATAAAGGTGTCATCGCATTGGGGATTTCCATTTGGTTTTTCAACTTATTGATATTGGTTGCTGCAGTTCTTGCGCTCTGTGGTGTGAAATTTGTTGCTTGGGTAGTACTGTTCGCGTTGTTATTGAAGATGACTGTCGAATTTCTTTTTATTCAACCTTTAACCAGGTTCGCAAGCAGAAATGAACTCTTATGGTATCTTCCTTTATTAAGCCTGGCTCATATCCTTTATCTAGCTTATATCGGCATATTGGGTAACGTTGGGAAGTATGACTGGAAAGGAAGGCAGGTCAAGTAGCTTACTGCAATTTTTCGACCTTTAGTTTTATAGCTTCCTCAGCTAATTTAACGATCTCTTCAATATTCTTGCCCTCCGTATCCAAAGGATTTAGAACCTCCCAGGTCATATGAAGAAATGGGGTTAATGGATACATCCCATATTGTACCATTTCATATGATCCTGTGATGGCGATAGGAACAACGAGTGCGTTCGGATTCTTCTTTAGTAATGTGGCAATTCCGCCAACATGAAAGGCCTTCATTTTTCCGGTTTTCGATCTTGTTCCCTCTGGAAAAATAAACGCGGACCAGTTTTTGGTTTTCATATTATTCGCAAGCTTCAATATCTCAGCAATAGACTGTTTGGGGTCATTGCGATCTATATTTGCGGCACCACCATGTTTTAAGTTAAAGGAGATGCTAGGTATACCGCTGGCAAGTTCAATTTTAGAAATAAATTTCCCATGAAACCTGCGTAAAAAATAGATCATTGGCGGAATATCAAAGGTGCTTTGGTGATTGGCTACAAAGACTATGGGTTGCCCTGTTGGAATATTTTTATTGTCGATAAACGTCACCCGATTGAATAGGGTGTAATAGCAGGCAACGAGACAGGCATTTAATATATCCACACTCTTTTTGTGTGCATTATATCCACCCAGCTTTAAACATAACCACTGTATAGGGTGGAAGATAATCAAGGATAAACCAAAACAAAGCCAAAATATTATAGATAGGAAATAGCCTAAAAACTTCTTCATAAATGTTATTTAATGGTACAAATATATCATTAAGCAGTGGTTTTTAAAAAATATTGATTTTATAGTGTTTTGTTTTAATATTATTAATGTTATATTTAATAATATTAATATAGTTATTATTTAATGAAAAAAATACCGGTTGATTGCCCTTGTTGTGAAGCGAAGTTAAAAGTCGCTAAATTGGTGTGTGACTCCTGTGAAACCGAAGTTGTTGGAAAGTTTTCATTACCCGTGTTAATGCAACTTACTGTTGAGGAGCAAGAATTTGTTCTGAATTTTTTGATACACTCAGGAAGTTTAAAGGAAATGGCAAACCAAATGGGAAAATCCTATCCGACAGTTCGTAATATCCTGGATGATCTGATTCAAAAAATGAAAGCTCTTATGAATAAAAATAGTGTTGGCAGAAATAGAAATATTTAGTGGCGAGGGAAATCGAATGATTGATGAACAAAGAATGATGTCATGATGAAAAATAATACGCTTTTTACCGAAAGCCAATCTTTTTTTAGCTGGTTATTATGTTTGATCCTTTTAACGGTCAGTGTAGCCAGTTTTTCTGTGCACTGGCATGATATCTTGCAGTTGGATTTTGTTCCATTATTTCAATTACCAGGATTTTGGATCAATTTGGTATTGTGGGGGTTATTTGGCATACTACGATTAAAAACTATTATTCGTGAAGATGGAATTGAAGTCTATTTTTTCCCATTTAATTTCTATCGTAAAAGGACGCTTTGGGCAGATATCCGTGCTATTCAGGTACGAAACTATAACCCGATCGGTGAGTTTGGTGGATGGGGATTGAGGAGGGGGGTGAGAGGTCTGGCTTTTTCAGCTCGTGGTAATATGGGGTTGCAACTTACATTGGAAACTGGTAAGATATTACTTATTGGAACCCAAAATCCGGCTGCGATTGAACAGCTGAACTTATCTCAATTCTTAAAAAATGAAAGTTAAACAGATTTTTCAGAATCCATTTGCGGAATTCCCAGAGTGGAAGTTATTCTTTGCTGGTGTTATCGGATTTTTGTTATCAAGCTATGTTATTTATTTATCGGGCCAGCAGTTCAATGGTTTTATGCATTTCTATCAACCGGATAGGGTGATTTCGATATGGGCTGTATTGGGCGTTCATGCCTGTATGGTTTTGGCTCCTTTTACACTTCTTTACGGTACTGGGATGTTATTGAACAGAAAGACCAGAATCATCGATGTCATAAATGTCGTTCTGATTATTCCATTTCCGCTCTATCTTGCCTTATTTTTAGGGAAATTGTTAAACCAGGACAAATTTACGGATGAAGTCTTAAAGGCAGTGCAAAGCGACGATCATACATTGGTTGGAGTTGATAAAACGGAGATGCTCTTGTTTGGCATGTTTGGAATCATCAGTTTTTTATTGCTATGCTATCAGTTCTATTTATTGGTTAAGGGTATGAATGTAGCCGTTAATAATAAGAAGATTGGAATCAGTATGGTATTTGTGGCATTATATTTTATATTGGATTTATGCATACAGTTTAATTTCTAGTAAAAAACGACAATGAGAAAAATTTTATACCTATTTATCATTTGTTTTCATTTTTCATGTACCCATGCGCAGACATTTGATGGCTCATGGAAGGGCGAGGTTGAGGTTTCAGGGCAGAAGCTGCTACTGGTATTCAATATCCAAAAAGATAGTGCAGGGAAGGGGAATGGTACCTTTGAGAGTCCAATGCAAACAGCGCAGAAATTTCCAATCAATCAAATACGTATTCAACACGATTCCATTTGGATGGATGTTAAGAATATAGGTCTTCTGTATGCGGGCTTTTTGGATCGGGATAAAGATGTTATGAAAGGGGTGATGAAACAAGGCCCCTTTGAATCTGCTATGATTTTAGTACGAAGCGAGAATGAACAGAGTGGGCTTTCTCGTAAGCAGGATGTTTTTCCTCCTTATAGCTATACGGAAGAGGAAGTTTCGTTTAAAAATAGTGCCGGCAATGCAGTTCTTACGGGCGCTCTGACTTATCCTAAAAATGGTGGACCATTCCCCGCATTGGTGTTGGTCAACGGTAGCGGTCAGCAGAATAGGGATTCTGAAGTGTTTGGTCACAGGCCATTTAAGGTGCTTGCAGATCATCTTACCAAAAACGGTTTTGCTGTATTACGTTACGATGATCGAGGGGTAGGCGGCTCTAAAGGAGAAGTTAATTTAGCGACAACAATTGATTTTGCCTCTGATGCCAATGCTGCAGTTGATTTTCTCAGCAAAAAAGCTATAGTAGATGTGGATAAAATCGGAATGATCGGGCATAGTGAGGGAGCCCTAATTGCCGAAATAGTGGCATCCGAGAACAGTAAGGTAAAGTATATTGCACTTTTGTCTGGCCCAGTGATCAAAGGAGATTCTTTACTGATCTTACAGAGTTATGCTTTAGGAAAAGCGGGCGGATTATCTGAAGCAGCATTACAGATCAATAAAGCAAATAATCGAAGATTGTATACTATTCTATTGGAAGATGCGCCACCAAAGGCATTGGCCGAATCGTTGGAAAAAGAACTTATTCAGCAAAATAACGGTAATCCCCTGACTGCTGATATGAAAATTAAACTAAGTCCAATGATGAGCCCCTGGTTTAGAACATTTCTTCGTATCGATCCGGCTTATTATCTGAAGCAGCTAAAAATACCGGTTTTTGCTTCATTTGGCGGAAAGGACGTCCAAGTTCCTGCAAATGAAAACATTTATTGTCTCCAACACCTGCACTTAAAGACTACTGACCTCACCATTAAGGATTATCCCAATTTGAATCACCTTTTTCAGCATGCGCAAACTGGAAAAATCGAAGAATATTTTGAAAACTCAGAGAGTTTTAATGAACAATTGATGGATGACCTAACAAAATGGCTTAAATTGAAGACAAATTGATTTAATGAACTGAAGGCCGCGAGTTTTAGTATTTCTTTCCGGATCAAATAGGGGTAAAAGATCAGGGCCATTTAATGTTCTATTAAATGGCCCTGACTATATTACACCAACCTGACTATATTAGATCAAGGGATATTTTTTTGAAGGGCTTTCCAATTAAGGTGTTGTATTGGCTACAGGAAGTATTTTCCCATTGAAATAGTGATGTCCATTTTGAGCGAACTCTGCAATATAGCGTCCCATTTCAAAGGCTAAAGTACCCGCTTCAACACCCGGAAAAGCAGCCTCGAACATTTCGGTCTGAGCAGATCCTAAGGCTAGACAGTTCACTTTGATTCCTTTTTCCTTAAACTCCTCCGCTAAGCATTCTGTAAGCACTGCTAATGCGGCTTTGCTGGTTGAATATGCCGAAAGTCCGGGAAACTTCAATGATCCCTGAAATCCCCCCATACTGCCAATATTGACAATATGTGAGCCTGATGGCATCATGGGAACAACGTTTTGTATCATATTTACATGTCCCATTACATTGGTTTGTAGCATTTCAGCAAAATCCTTTCCATCAGTTTCCATAAATGGCTTATTGATGAGTGCTCCAGCATTGTTTATCAAGATATCAACCTTATCAAATTTAGATTGGATGAAGGGAACAAGTGTAGTATAGTCATCGTAGACAATATCAAATTGAGCCGGGTATAAGGTGCCGCCATCATAGTTGAGCTGACCTGCAATTTCATGAAGTTTTCTCAGTTTGTCTGCTGATCTAGCCAAAGCAATGACTTTGTTGTCCTTTTTAGAGGTCAAATCCAACACCGCTTCAAATCCAACACCACTGCTTGCACCTGTAATAATAATATTTGCCATGTTTATTCTTCTAGTTTTTGACTTTGTTCAACTTCTTCTGCGGAAGGTAATTTGTCCTCTCCAATTGCTTGCGGATGAAAGATAAAATAAATTCCTGAAAGCGCGACGAGAGCGGAAATAATATAAAATAACAAGGTGATTAAAACCGCATTGTGTGAGTCGACGTGGAATATGCCCGCTCCCCACATGATCACAAGCTCACGCATCCCTAAACCACCCACTGAAAACGGAATGATCGAAACAAGAGAAGATGCAAGGAATAAAAATAGGTAAGGAGAAAATTTGCCGCTAAATCCTAGTGCATAAAGGATAAGAATTGCTGCAATAACTTGCATGGATTGCACACCGATTGCTTTTAAATGGGCTATTAAAAATGTAGCCTTGTATTCTTTAAAGAACTTGGTTACGATAAAGTAATAGAGAACGCTCCCTATTATAAATAGAATAACGGTCAGATAGTTTGGAATTCCGAGTTGTGGCATATAAGTAACTAGCGCTGCAATGATGAGGCACAGTGCCCATAATCCACTTAATCTATCTAAAAATAAGGCCGTAAATAATTTTCGTCCTTTAATATTGAATCGTTTCCTGAGGAAGAATATTTTATAACCATCTCCGCCAACACCGCCTGGTAAAATGAGGTTGTAAAATAGGCCAAGTTGATACAGTTTTAAATTATATTTTTCCGTAACATCTAAACCGATTGCCTTTAAAAAAGTCAATAAGCGCGAAGAAGAAATAAAAATTGAGATACTATAAGCAACTAAAGCAAAGAATAGATAGAGAGGATTGGAGTTGATGACGGCTTCTTTCAGATCCTTTAGCGATACCTTGCTAAATACCCAGTATAAGGCTCCTACAGTAACGACAATCTTTGCTATATTTTTGGCTATTTTGAGCCCCTTTTTTTTATCCATATAAATTATACATCCAATCTTGTTCGGCTGTAATTAGCGTTTTGGAGAATCCAAAGTTAGAAACTTTGGCGAATTGTGCAATTGGGCTTAAGCAATCGTTGGGTAAATTCTTGAATACAATAATATCAAATATAAAATACCAAAGATAGTAGCAAGAGAAAATAGCCAATTTAGGTCAATTCTGTTATATTTGTGCTTGAGCACAGCGATCATTAATCCAATGATGAAGCAAAATAACAAGATAGGAGCGATGAGAGCTATCTTGTTCGTAAAAGCAAGGCTGATTTGATTCAATTTGCTTTTTGCTTCCTGTCCTAAAAAAAGCGGATAAGAAGCAAAGGCCAATAAAATGATAAATAACCTTAACAGCGTTTTTGCGATTATTTTGCTTATGGTATGATTTTTGGCTGTAATTTTCATGTTTTGTGGATTAATTTACCCCAAAAATACAATTTGAAATTAAAATTTATAGATATGAATCGATTCGTTTTATCATTAGCAACTATTTTTGCTACGGTGACCTTATTTTCTTGTGGAGCACAAAAGCAAGGTACATCAACTGGAAATCCTTCTTCCAACACGAGTGCAGCTTCTGGTCCAAGCGCTTCGGATTGGAAATCCGCTGTAAAAGGTACATGGACGTTGAATACAATCGATAGAGAGAATTTACCTTCTTCATTCACGATTAAAAGTGTATTTGAAGAAGCTCCTGCAGAATGTTTCGTAGGTAGTACATGGAATTTTATTGGAAATGGTAAAGGATCTATTACTTTTAATGCGCAAGGAACTTTATGTGCTCCGGGTGCATCACGTGAGATCTTTTGGTCTATCTATAATCCTGGAAAAGGCTTAGGAGAACCTCAGTTTCAATTTAAAAAGATTTATGCGGGCGATAAGGCGAAAAATGTCACAACAGGTTACCGCTTAGATTTATCTTATTCTGATGGGAATAAATTAGTTATGCGTATGCCATTGACTGTTGCGAATGGAGAAGCCTATCTAGTTTTTAACTTTACGCGCTCAAACTAAACGTAAACGATAAAAAAAGAATAACAGAAAGCTATAGGAATTCCTATGGCTTTTTTTGTTTAAAATTTAATACTTTTACACTCCCAATTCATTATGATTTATTTGCGCTGTAGACGGATGAGTTTACGAATACGGTGACCGGCAAGTATGGAATGATAATCTTGTGCGTAGCTAAATTAATCGCGGATAAACTAATTGTATGTATGGATATGGGATAAATATCTAACGATTTCGTCAGGTATTGCTTAATCTAGAGAGAAACATGGCTGAACAAAACACGAAAACTGCTTTAATAACAGGTATAACAGGACAAGATGGTGCCTATCTAGCAGAATTCCTATTGAAGAAAGGATACAAAGTACACGGTTTAAAACGCCGCAGCTCTTTATTCAATACTGATCGTATTGACCATCTTTATCAAGATCCTCATCTCGACAATCGAAATTTCACATTGCATTTTGGTGATTTGACGGATTCAACCAATTTGATTCGTATTATACAAGAAACACAGCCTGACGAGATTTACAATCTTGCGGCACAATCTCACGTAAAGGTTAGTTTTGATACGCCAGAATATACTGCTAATGCAGATGGTATCGGTACATTGCGGATTCTTGAGGCGGTCAGATTATTGGGAATGATCGAAAAAACCCGTATTTATCAGGCTTCCACTTCCGAATTGTATGGATTGGTGCAAGCGGTTCCACAAAGTGAAACAACACCCTTTTATCCACGAAGTCCGTATGCTGTAGCAAAAATGTACGGTTATTGGATTACTGTAAATTACCGTGAAGCTTATAAGATGTATGCCTGTAATGGTATTTTATTTAATCACGAGAGCCCTGTAAGAGGAGAAACTTTTGTGACACGTAAAATTACCAGGGCTGTGGCAAAAATCGCGCTAGGGCTGCAAGATAAATTATATCTTGGTAATCTGTCCGCACAACGTGACTGGGGGCATGCCAAAGATTATGTAGAAGCAATGTGGTTGATTCTACAACAAGAAACCGCAGAAGATTTTGTGATTGCTACAGGTGTGACAACAACTGTTAGGGATTTTGTTCGCATGGCTTTTGCAGAATTGGGAATTGAAATTGAGTTCAGTGGCAAGGGAGAGCAGGAGAAGGGGGTAATTATCGATATTGACGAGGAACGCTTAGCTCAGTTAAATATTGATAAGTCGCTGATTAAATTCGGTCAGACTGTTGTCAAAGTTGATCCGGCATATTATAGGCCAACTGAAGTCGATTTACTAATTGGTGATCCGACTAAAGCAAATACAAAACTTGGATGGACGCCAAAATATGATCTTCAGATGTTGGTAACAGATATGGTACAATCCGATCTTCACCTGATGAGAAAGGAAGAATACTTAAAACAAGGCGGATTTGAGACCTTGAATTATTTTGAATAATTCATAATTGGTAATAAAAAATAAAACTGGAATAATTTTTGTTTAAACATTCAATAGTATAAATTTATAGATTTATACCTATGAATATGACAGTATATTATGATAAATTCAGAAGTTGTTTCGAGTAAGAAAGAAGAAGAGAAGAAGAAAGATTCTTCGAAGATTTACTTCTTTATCATTGCGATAGCAGCATTACTTGCAACAAACATATATTTTTATGTCAAGTTTAAGACTAATGGTGAAAAGGTCTATACACTTACAGTAGAAAAAGAAAATCTGCAGGTACAAATCGATCGTATTGAAGCTGAATTGGATAAAATTGATGTAGAAAATGTCCAATTGACGCCAGAGATGACTGTGCAGAAGGATGATTCTAGGGCGGAGATCGCAGTACTTCGTAAAAAGCTTGAAAATAAAAGTATTACTCCAAAAGATATTGATGATGCACAGCACAAGATCAATCAGCTTAAGAAGCAGGTGGATACTTATCGTGTAAATGTGCAACGGCTGATTCAGGAAAATCAAATTTTATCGAAGCAAAACTCCAATTTGAGCGAATCTGTAGTTGAAAAAGAAAAACAAATTACTTCTTTAGTTACATCAAATTCGGACCTGAAAGAGAAAGTTGCAACTGCTTCAGCATTGAAGGTTTCAAGTATCAGTATAAATGGACTTGAAGTCAAAAAGAATGGAAAGGAAGTCGTAGAAGAACGTGCTAAAAAAATCGATAAGTTAAAAATCAACTTTACCGTTGCTGATAATCCGTTAGCTAAAAGTGGAGAACGTGATATATATGTCAGAATTATCGATCCACAGGGAAATCTGGTCGTGCAAGGTGATAATATTTTCTATGTACATGGAGAGAAATTGCAATATACCTTTAAACACAATATTTTATTTACCAACAAAGGTGAAGATTATATCGTCTATTGGGCAGCAGAAGAGGGGTTCTCAAAAGGGGCCTATACGGTTTTGCTATATGAAGATAATGCAATCATGGGACGATCTACGGTTGTGTTACGTTAAAAATAAATGAACTATTAAACAAAAAAGAAGCTGTCTCAAATTTATTGAGGCAGCTTTTTTATTAAATATGGCTATGCGATAGATTTGTGAGTTGTTTGTTGATTATTTCACAGAACTGTTCATTTGGGAAGAAAAAGAACAAAAAGTAGCT
>NZ_DJTD01000001.1:0-9515 GCF_002440385.1 Sphingobacterium sp. UBA6317
TTTAACGTTTAGGACGCAAGTGCTATTTAATCTACTATTACTTTCCCGGCTTTCCATAAATTGTATTCATAAGCATTATTTTAATAATACTATTAGAAATTATGGCTACTTTAGTGCCTCAGAAAACTGAACTGCCATTACCTAAATACGCCATAAAAAAAACTAATTCTACATGAAAAAATAACATTCTTACTCCTCACATTGTTCATCAGCAATTTTAACTATGCTCAAAACAAAGTCCTTGACAGTTTGGTTCAAAAGAATACTTTTTCTTTCCAAAGTGACAAGAATATTTCATTTCAGGGAAAAGGATGGGATGTCTTGTTAAACGACATCAAACAATCAAATTCAGTATTACTGGGAGAGACTCATTTTACCAACGAAATCCCCTATTTTACAAATGCTGTTATCAATGAGGTCAAGTTTGATAACTATTTTTTGGAGGTTGATCCTTATTCGGTCGATATCATTCAAACAAAAGTTAAATCACTTCCTGCTGAGCGTCTTAAACTGTTTGTAAAAGAATATAGTTCGAATTTTTCATTTTTAAAATACAAACCTGAATTTGATTTGTTTAAGGATTTGGCCAAACGGAATACGAAAATTTATGGGGTAGAACAGATTAGCATTTTTGCAGATCAAATGGTCATTTCCAGCTTAAAAGAAACTTCGAAAAATAAAAAAGGGATTGAGATCTATGAGCAAATGCTTCAACATTCTAAACAAATAGCGTCTAAGGATGGTTTGGAAAAATACTACATCTTATCCGAAGATTGTCTTCAAAAAATAGACTTATTGTTGAATCTAAAAATTTCTGATAAAGAGCGCAAAGAGATTGAAGACTTAAAATTAAGCAGAGAGATCTATACCAATAGAAATCATCTGTTAAGGATTCAGTTGTTAAAAAACATCTTAATGAATCAGCTGCCCGAATGGAAAAGTAAAAAGAATCTTTTCAAATTTGGTGCGGTCCATGCGCCAAAAGGTGAAACTATATTGACAAAAACTGATATCTACGATATTGGCAACTTAGTTTCTAATATTGAAGAGGCCAATTTTAGAAAATCGCTGCACATCATGCTTATTGGAAAAGGAGACGACCAAGACGACGCCAATAGTTTCAAATCATTTCTGAATATGGTGAAAAAAGGTCAATGGTACTGTTTTGATCTAACGCCTTTGAAGAAATCCATTCTACAAAATAAGCTGGAGTTAGATGACGTTTATTTGTCAAGAGTTATTAAGGGTTATGATTATCTAATTTATATTCCTCAACTGACTAAAAGCACCGATATTTCGAAAGAATAACGACTCGATTTGCTTTGCCAAATTTCATCTTCAAAAACTATATACGGTTTTCTTTACTTTGAAACAGCAATACAGCCCATTTTTCTTGACGCTTTGGAGTTTCCAGATGAGCTAGTATATTAGGGCTAAATAAACAATATGATTTCAGAAGGGGCTGAATTAAGAAAGCTTGTTCACGCAAAAAATAGAAAAAATGACAAAGTTTTTTACCTGGTTAATGTATATCGCTGCTTTTTTTTCTGTAATTATTATATTGTTGTTTATTTATTTTGCTTTTGACCCATTTCGTAAACAAAAACAAAGGAAACTTTATTACAAAAGGATCGAAGAAATAAAAACACGCAGGAATTTTTACTGACAATTATATTGTAAAAGTTCTACATCTTCTGCGCCAAAGGCCCATCTTTAGTGACCAGGCTAGACCAACCGGGACACGATCCTACGGTTAGCTTTGCGATCAATCTGGACGCTAAAAATATCTTAGCGACTGTTTCTTCTCCAAAATCCCAGATTACCTCGACAAGTGAACTCGCATCAAATGGTTCAAGATTCTCTTTGACAAACGCTGCAGGATTTAAAAATGGTAGATTGTCCCTTGTATGCCATTCAGGTTCGCTCGGAGTAGGAACGCTATTGTATAACCATATATCTCCAACTATTCTTTCCTCATTCAATAAGTATGCGTAACAAACCTTATCGTCATCTTCGATAAGCACCGCGAATTCTGGGTGATCGTTTGATATATATTTCGTTAAACTTCCCATTGAACACCGATTTAAAACAACGAAGTCTGCACTGTATCACTTCCCAACGGCGGCAATCCTTCCCAGTCAAATTGCTCGTAACGATGCTTTCCATCCGGGCGGTTTGGATATCCTCTCAACGTATACACCGGATAGTGCTTCAGCCTATCATTGGGCATTTCAAACAGGAAAATTGGTGGCATATCATCCTCCTGAATATCCTCGATCCATTGTCGCTCGAGATCCTCTGGTAAGAACAAAGGCATCCGATGTTTATTGGGCCCGTCATTATGGATATTGGCCATCACTTCATTGGCTGCTCGTGTAAGCATTCCAAAGGAACCTACGCGTTCCACCACGCCATCCTCATCCACCGTCTCATGCCACTGGTACAAACCTGGTAAATAGAATAGATCTCTCCCCTCTGCACCGATAAAATAAGGCACTTTCTTTTTCCAGCCCTTTACAGCTCTATGCTCAAAGGTGCCACTCACTGGGATAAGGCAACGCTGCTTGCGCAAGCGATACCAATAGGATTTTTTATCTTCCAGGATACGCTCGCTACGGACATTGATCATATTGCGCCGGCGATCGGCCTGCAGCTTCGGATCGTCAATATAGGTAGGCAATACCCCCCACTCCATCTCGGCCAAGGCCAGCTGGCTGGAATCCTTGTCCTTATATAGGATCGGATACTTGGGAAAGGTAATGGCTTGGACGTTTTCCAGATAGTCATAATTATAATCCAATTGACGACGCTCGTCCCGCAACTGCGGAAAGGTCTTTTTGATAATCTCTATATCGGTATGGAGGCTAATATCCCAGCACATAATGGTATCCTTTCTTTTTTGGCTTTGATACGAATATACACAATTTGTGCTGTAAACAAGGATTGCCCCAAGGCAAGAAAATAGTGACTTTCAGTTGGGACTATATCTAGCTACCGAAGGATCTCGATAGCAAATACTATCTTTTTGGTCTGCCCATCGCTAATGGTAGCCACTACCCGACCATACTCTAGGGAGAATAGGATATCGATGGGATTTTTGCGTTGAAACCTGGTCTTTGTACGCAGATAATTGACTATATTTTTTTCGTAGAGCTTGAGCATGCGCTTGTCCCAGTTTTCTTCCTTGATACGATTGAGAAAAATCCGATAGCCTGATCCTGTGGTTAACAGGCTATCAATTTTATCGGTGTCTTGCGGCAGCTGCAGGGCTCTTCCCTCCTTTGCCCCCAGCTGATGGGCATGCTGATCGGCGGCATCCTTATCATCATAAGGCGTGAGTAGAAAGCCTGTCTTTTCCTTAACATCGGGCCATTCAAAGCGCTGCAGTACAAAGTCGACATAGCCCGACTCGACAAGCTCGCGAAAGGAACTTTTGGTGACTTGTTCAAAGGGATTGTACAGCATAGGGCTAAGATAGGATTTATATCCTAATAGACCTTATCGCTCTTGATAAATACACTACCCGACAAATAGCACTCGGCAACGTTGGCCAGTACATAATCAATGTCAAGAATATTAGGACGAGCCGTACTCCCCTGCCCACAGTACAAGTAAGAGAAAATAAATCACTGTTTGTAAACGTTATATTACTTTAAAACTTATAAAAGAGTACCAATGCCATAGCGGTTCTCTTTGTAATATGAATTTTTCATCCTTAAAAATATAATATCATGAACGGAATCATATTTCAAGGAAAAAGTCTCAATGTTGGGTGTACAGCAAAATTTCTGTTCGAACCCGAAGTAAGTGTAGAAAATGTTCCGGCAATAGCAGCACTTAGCACTGGTGAAAAAGCATATGCTGAAATACTTAGAGATACGACAACGCTGATAACAGTACGAGTAGGTGAATATTTAAATGAAAAAGGAAAGAGTGCCAATGAAACGGCTTGGATGCTCGCCTATAATCATCATTTAAAATCATGGCAGATAACGAAGAACCTTAAAACAAAATAGCGTGTTTTATTTCCAGGAAGACTAAAATTTATTTTCGCATCCTCGCCATTATAATTCGCATACCAAGATTTACCATTTGGGGTTATATGTCGCAATTCTCACTCGATCCTTTTTTCTACCAATTTTGAAGGAGCATATTGAATACGAGTTCATCAAAGCTCCACCCTATTCCCCTTGCGGCAAGCGCTGTTAAACTATCTTGATCCATCCTATGTGCTCTTGATGGACTTCATCCTTAAAAATCGGATCAGTCTGGCTTCTGGAAAAATAGTTATTGCATAAAAAGTGAAAAGCATTAAATCGAAAATTCACACCTGTAAATCGCTAATAATATTAGTAATTTTGTTTTATGAAACTACTTGAAGTTCACTGAATACTGCAATTAGGTCATACTTATTCGGAAGTTCGTAAGCTTTCTAATGACAGCGTCAATTTTTATCATAAATTACTACATAAAAACCACTTTGTGAATCAATTAGAAACTTTCCGGCTCCATCATTAATATTGGTCCGCGGGAATGATGTTTGACTTAAAAAAAATCTTGATGATTTATCTTTGTTATAAATATTTTCATCATCCATATATTTTACGACACCGAATCCTTCCCTAGGATTACCTTCCCTAATATATTGAATATGTCTTAATCTAATTGCGATATTCTCTGGGATTATAATTGGTACTTTCAAATTTTTGTCAGCAAAAAACATTGCATACATATTGCTCACACCATTTTCAACTTGAATAACATTTTTTCCATAAAATGGCTTGATCGGGATCCGGAAATTAAATTTATTTTGAACCGTTTTATTCCCCAAAAGTGTTCTCATTTTATAAGAAATAGGGACGCCAGGCGTCGATGGCGAAAACTGAACACCTTTCTTGATCACCCCTATCAACTCGTCCAATGAAGCTAATTTCTTCACGACCGCTCCGCCAGTACCCATAAAGGCCATCTGTATCTGCGAATTTGCAATTATCTGCTTTTCTTCGCTGGTTAATTGTTTTGAACCGTCGATCAAACCTCCCATTACGGAGAATACTTTATCAAAGGTGGACTTTAAGACATTTGATTCAACCCTGCTCTCGACCAATAAAATACCTTTGGCTCCATACACGACCGAGTTGATATATACAGGCGATACACCGCTGGCAACATTTAATTTATCATACAACTCTAGTCCCTCTTCAGGTATGCTCATATCCACGGAAAAATTCTTTTGTGTAAAAGTGGCTACTAGTCCTGAGTTACCGCTGATCTGTTCAGAAGAAGTGGATCCGCTACTTCCCGATTTAAAGAAAATGGCTTTTATATCAACATCAGCACCAAAAACAGTCTTAAGCTCATTAAAATATGTAAACTCTTCAATCTCATATTGAAATGCACTATTCTGCATTGAAGTCATCTTATTATTTTTCATTAATGTGCTGAAAAACTCGGTCGACGACATGACATCGGGCATGAAACTTCCTGTGACTGTTTTTGCAGGAAAGGAAACGGAGACCGACACCGGCTTTGCCTCATATTCTCCATTTCTTTCTGAAAGCGGTATAAAGGAAAGATCTTGGATACTATTACCTTGTATAATAGAGCCCAGATGAAACACATCCAATTTTCCCAACCAGTCAGGCGTCATAATGAATTCGTCGGCAACGCCTTTAATTGTAAAACCTACTTGACCAGGGTCATCCCATTGAGTGCGGTCTGTTACTTCAACTCGTCCAACTTTTCGACGGGGATTACTCCCCATTAAAGGAGATCCAGCTTTCTTTTTGGAATCTTGTTCGTTAAATATATTTTCTGAATGATTATTCAATATATTACTAGACCCCAAAATGGAAATCTCTGAGAAATTGGGCATCTGTAGATTGTTTCTAGGGTCAGTAGTGGAGTGATCCTTGTTACAGGAGGCAAAGAAAGCTGTAACCAAAAATATATACACAAATCTATTTATTGTATAATAATTATTCATTTTCCAATGCTTTAAAAAGTGAGAAATCTTTTAATTTGCGACAGCGAAATGAAATTGGATAACCGGGATTATCAGCGGAAAATGCACCGATATCTTTTACATAGTTGATAAATCCATTATAGCCATCAATCGTAACCGAAGAGCCACCACTTGATCCACCTACCAAAAAAAGACGAATCGTGGAGTTATTAATGATATTTATTTCCGTTGAAGAGAACGTTTCTTTGGTTTTTTTAAAAATCTTCTTTGTCAACTTTTCGAAAATTTTGGTCGTCTGCTCCATATTGTAATCCGTTTCGACCGCTAGAACGCCTTTCTGCCCATATGAAATGGAATTGATATAGACAGGATTCTCTCCTGAAGCTACTAGTCTATGCGCCGCAGCAGTATCAATCAACTCAGTCAATTTTGGTGATGACATGTCAACGGTAAAATTGACCAACTCAAAAGCAGAAACGAATCCATATTTTTTTGTTATTGTCGTCAGCTGATTTGTCAGGCTAGAACTCGTTTTGGAAAACAGACCTCTGGTATTTACTTTATAACCAAATTCCCTTGTAATTTCTTTATAATCATAAAATGGTCGATAATAATAAAGAAATGAGGCGATATCTGGATTACTCAATGTGGTTGACCTTAAGATATCCTGAACCGTTTGGCGATACGTAGACAAGCGTGGCGGATTAATGGTCGCAGACGGTGCTCCACTGATAGACGTACTGACTTTAATCGGTAATTTTGCATATGATCCTAGCGGATTAAATGTGGATTCGCTGAGAATATCGGTGCCGCTGAGAATTGCACCTAAATAAACAATTTCATAATTATTATCCATAACCAAAATGTCAGCAGAGGAAGTATTTGCATTATTTGCTTTTTTATTAAGCGACTTCGTTTCCTGTACAGTCAGTTTGGAATCATTATCCTTTTTGCAACCGACAAAAAGGATTGAAATCAAAAGGGCTATTTTAAATAGCCCTTTTGATGTATGGATGAAAGTTTTACTTTGTAACATCAATTTTAAATATTGATTTAAATATTCCAAAATTCTTAAGATTTCGCATGCGCATCGAGATTGGCCCACCATAAGATTGTGATGTTACATTCGCTCCCGCCAAAATTGCGTTTTTGAATGCTGCATATCCCTGGACTGTCTGTACATATGCTGACCCGGGACCAAATTTCATGTAGATCGTAATTTTGGCTTTATCTAATAGCTCTTTCTGCGCTGCAGTAAGGTGCGTATCCACACCCACAACGCCAATATTTACTCCCGCTTTAAAAGCAACATTAAAATCCTCGTAGTTGGCATCGGTCTCCGCTGTAAAAACACCTATCCGTCCGTAGGTGACCGAACTCACATAGGTGGGTGCGTATTCCGCCTGTAATGCATTTGCATCTGCAATGCTGATCAATTCAGTTTTCTTAGGCAATGACATATCGAGCGTGAAATTTTCTTGTACAAAACGGGCAATGACCCCTGTTCTCTTGGTGATTTTACTTTTACCCCCATTCACAGATGCTTTCACTATTTTCCCTATGTCGACGTTTGCCCCAAAGGTGTACTTCAATTCATTGTAATCTGTAAACTCACTTGAAGTATAAGAAAAACTATTAATCTGTGACACATTTCCATTTTTTTTCAAAATGTTGCCGACAAATTCCCTTGTCTCGTCCAGGCTTGGATATTCAATTGTTCCAGAAACATTTGTACCCGGAATTGAAAGACTTGCTCTTATCGGTAAAGCATCATAATGCTCCCTGCCGAGTGGGTCGAACTGATAGGACCTAATGATATTTTTGCTATTGAATATTGCACCTGGATAGGCATAATCCTCCGTTTCTGATGAAATGGTTATATTATCAGACTCAACAAAATAGGTATTGCCAAGCCCATTTTGCCAGACGCTGTCTCTAATGATTCCTCCGGCCCGGAGTCTGCTCGAATTTCCTTTCTTAGTCAGGTCAATAATTGGATTTTCGATGATCTTCGTGTTTTGGAAAACTTTTAACAGGGAATCCTCGTTATTTCCGATTTCATTTTTTAAACTCGAGTTGTCTTTTTTACAGGAATAGAATCCCAATACCCCTGCCAGGAGTACAAGACTTAATTGACTACTTTTCATTTTAGTTTATATTATGTATTAAAATTTTATTTCTTTTGTAAACTGAAGGGTTTTGAAAGTTTCATCATTTAAATTGGATGACTCTAATTTATATAAAGCGGGAACTCCTATATGGGGATATTCGTAAGTCTTTGTTTCTGGGGAGCGAATTGCCAAGGCTAGATAAGCATCTATTTTTTCTACGGTGCTAGGCGCATTTCGTATCAGATCTAAATCCGAAGATTGATAGCCAATAAGGTAAAAATAAGCTTGTTGTTTGTTTAAAAGATTCTTATCGTCAGCACTTAAACTCTGCGGGTCTAAAGATAATTTAGAGATGATAGGCTTAATTTTTTCAGGGCCATCCACGACCATATAAGCACTTTTTCCATATTCTATTTCTGCTACCCTGACAATGTTGCCTCCAGTTAAATTCGCCGTAGGGAATAGTTTCTTGAAATCTTTTTCCTCTGCATGTGATTTGATATTAAATGTCGGTTTATAACTATAGTATAGCCAGCCCGTATTTTCCATCCTATTATAACGTGAATCAGGGATGGCGAACTTCGATTTTATATCCACATCTCCGCTAAAAACAAGACGTAGATTCTCAAATTGCTTAAAATGATAAATATAATCCTGATGGCCATAGTAATTTACCGGGCCCTTGTCAACAAACTTATCTTTTATAAATTGATCTAGATCCTGTCTTCTCGCAATTTTTTGATACGCGACGGGATTTGAATTATAACGATTAAATCGCACATAAGGAATATAGGAGGCAGACTGCGATTGATATTGGGTCAAATTAAATTCTGGAAAATCGTTTAAGGAAACAAATACATTAAAATAAGGTTGTTTTAAATAATTTTCAGAGTCATACGAAAAAGCATAATCTGCTGCCTTCTTAAGCCTAAATCCGATAATTTCGTTCTCTTTTTCATTCCATAATGTATCGGATATCCAACGATTACTAAGCGCTGCCATTCTTTCAAAATCATAAACACTATAGTCTATCTTCTTACCTGTACTATCGACGATAGGTGGCTTAACTGGCATTGGACTTTTACTGCAAGATGCTGATCCTAAAACTATAAAACATGCCGCAGCAGTTCTGGTATTTACAATAACCTTATTCGATATGATCTTTATCATTAATTTTAAAATTAAAAATCAAGCAAGTCAGCTTACTATTATTTGAATACGTTTTCTTCTATCAAGCATTCTATTGAAAAGGA
This sequence comes from Sphingobacterium sp. UBA6317, assembly GCF_002440385.1. Taxonomy (NCBI): domain Bacteria; kingdom Pseudomonadati; phylum Bacteroidota; class Sphingobacteriia; order Sphingobacteriales; family Sphingobacteriaceae; genus Sphingobacterium; species Sphingobacterium sp. UBA6317. The sequence continues at coordinate 9,330 of NZ_DJTD01000001.1, forward strand.
AGAACATATTTTAAAAAAAATACTAAAAACCACTATTACATACAGAAACTTGATTCACAAATTTAATTATAATTTTCTTTCAATGAAATGAAATATTCAATCCTACACTTTTTTGTAATAAATCTTTAAATAAAAAAAGGTTTATGTTAATTTTTTTTAAATATTCTCACATGTGTCCTAAATAAA
>NZ_DJTD01000038.1:0-46509 GCF_002440385.1 Sphingobacterium sp. UBA6317
TTGAGACAGCTTCTTTTTTGTTATATCCCCATACACTGGGTTTATTTATTTGCGGTAGTTTACCCGTTACCGAGCGCTAAAATCCGATCAAACTCCTCCGGCTTCAACGGCATCACAGACAGACGCCCCTGTCTGACCAAAGCGATATCCTGCAACTGCGCATCAGCCTTAATGGTTTCCAACGTAACGGATTTCTTCAGCGTCTCTACAGGTGCCAGATCCACAACGACCCAACGCTCGTCATCTGTTGTCGGATCCTGATAAAATTCCTTGACGACTTTGGCCACGCCGACAACTTCTTTTCCTTCATTGCTATGGTAGAACAGGACCAAATCACCTTCTTTCATGGCTTTGATATTATTCCTAGCTTGGTAATTACGAACACCATCCCAAAATGTACGGCCATCTTTATTAAATTGTTCCCAGCTATATTTAAATGGTTCAGATTTTACTAAGAAGTATTGCATGGTCAAATTTCTGTTAAGCGTTTAAAACTATTGTTGTGGCATTAAAACTTCCATTTTATCTGCAAAATGCGCACAGTAATCACGCAAGTCGCCAATAACCTTTTCTGCCATTGGATCACCGCCTGAAGAACGGATAAAGGAGTCGCCCAATGTTTGAAGTGTTTCGTAGAAAAAACGTTTCATCTCATCGTAAGGCATATCTTTAGTCCAAAGATCGATACGCATTGAATTTTTATAATGTGAATCCCATAGGGCTAAAAACATGGCTTTTGCAGGTAATTCCTCTGCATTATTTCCATCTGTAGACGACCACATGATATTTTCAGGCACGTTGTTTTCATCTAACGCTACCTGTAATTTTATTTCAGCTTTTTTCATTTTAATATTATTGAGCTATTTTTATTGAGCTATGTTTTTTGAAACAGAGACTATATTTGTCATCGATTTACAACCTAACTCGTCTTTATTTTTAAATTTTACCTTTTACCCAAAGGTAACTTTAACAATTAAACTGGTGACACAAACGACTATCAAAAATGCCAATTGTAATAACCACATTTTTTTATTTGGCTTTACAAAGACCCGAAATACAATATCAATGACGGTCAATATCAACAACAATAGGATAAATGCACCCCATGTAAATAAGGCCTTTTCATCATTGGGGTTTTCCATAACAAACCAGGCAACAAGGCATGCACTAGCGATATTTAGTGGTGTAAAGCGCACAATAAATTAACGTTTTTTAAAATTACGATTTGCTCCCCCCGATTTTCCACCTGCAGATTTACTTTTACTTTTTGCTCTTGGTTTAAATCCCGAAGCTCGTTGTGCCTCGCGCACTTCTTTCTGTTTGATAACGTATTTTTTCTCGTGAAAAGCACCTTGGAAATCAGGATCATCTTTTCGCTTTTGATTATCAATCTCGCGCGCAATATCCTGTTTTTCATGAAAAGGTGTTTTCTCGATAAAGACATCCTCTGGGAGTGCGTGCACAGGGATACTTTGCTTGATCAATTTTTCGATTTTGCGAACATAATATTTCTCGGCCTCATTACAGAACGTGATGGCGTCCCCCTCATTGAACGCTCGCCCGGTACGTCCAATACGATGTACGTAATCTTCAATAACAATAGGTACTTCAAAGTTGATCACATGGCTTACATTAGAAACATCAAGTCCTCGCGCCGCCACATCCGTTGCGACCAAAATCCGGATATTTCCTTCCTTAAATGCATTAATAGAATTGATGCGCGTGTTCTGGCCTTTATTGGCATGAATAACACGAACCTCATCTTTACCATATTTGCGTTCCAAAAAGTGGAAAACATTATCTGCTACCTGCTTTGTTTTACAGAAAACGATCAATCGGCTAAACGCTTCATCATCTTTTAGGAGATGTTGAAGTAAATTCAATTTTGTCTTTTGGTTGGGAACGATATAGAGCGCCTGGCTTACTGTCTTCGCTGGTGTAGCTTGTTCGGACACTTCAATAACCGTCGGAAATGCTAAGAAATCACCTGCAATTTTGCGGACAAGCTCACTCATTGTTGCTGAGAACAGTAAGTTCTGCCGTTTGCGTGGCACAATTTCAAGCACGCGATGGATCTTACTGATAAAACCCATATCCATCATCTTATCGGCCTCATCTAAGACCAAAAATTTAAGTGACTTAACGCCAATATGTCCTTCCAGGTACAGGTCCAAAAATCGACCCGGAGTTGCAACGATAATATCCACTCCTTTTTCGAGTGCTTCTATTTGAGTTTTTGGCCCTAATCCACCATAAAGTACCACTGAACGCAAATCAAGATAAGTAGAAAACAGTTTAATATTTTCTTCGATTTGCATGGCCAATTCCCTCGTTGGTGTCAAAATCAACGCACGCGCATCATTTCCCTGAGCATACTTTAGCTTCATCAGCATGGGCAAAACGAACGCCGCCGTTTTTCCAGTTCCAGTCTGAGCGATACCCATCACATCCTGCCCGGCCAATATTGGCGTAATTGCCTTTTCCTGGATCTCTGTCGGTTGTTGATACCCCGCCTCCGCTATCGCATTTAAGATCTGTTTATTGAATTTAAAATTTTCAAATGATTGCTGCATCTTGCAAAGATAAGGAAAAGAGTCCATTTGACTTTCCTTGACAATCAATACGGTACACATTTACTTTCAATTGACATAAAAATTGGCAAAAAGCATATTATAAAGTCTAATATTTTGGTTTTTAAGAGAATTAAAGCATTTTTGTACCGTATAAACAAACTTTTTATCAGGTTGATATGAAAAAATTATGGATGTGTTTGTTGTTCATCACAACAAGCTTTGCTGCATTTGCCGATGAGGGAATGTGGTTTTTAATGTATCTAAAGCGTCTGAATGAGTCAGATATGCAGAAAAAAGGACTTCGCTTAAGTGCCGAAGAAATCTACAGCATTAACCACTCGAGCTTAAAGGATGCAATCGTACAATTCAATGGTGGCTGTACCGCTGAGATCGTTTCTGATCAAGGATTGGTATTCACCAACCATCACTGTGGATATGGTGCTATTGCAGAACTTTCTACACCAGAAAATGATCATTTAACAAATGGTTTTTGGGCCAAATCCAAAAATGAAGAGTTAAAACCTAAGTCTCTATCAGTTCGCTTTTTTGTGCGTATGGATGATGTTTCAAAACGAATCTTAGGTTTGGTCAACAACAAAATGTCTGAAGATGAACGTAAAAAGATCATTGCTGCTGAGACTGCTAAAATCCAAAAGGAAAATAGCGAAAATGGCAAGTATGTGGTTGAAGTAAAATCGTTCTATCAAGGCAATGAGTACTATTACTTTGTATACCAAGATTACAATGACGTTCGGTTGGTGGGCACGCCTCCAAATAGCATCGGTAAATTTGGTGGTGATACCGATAACTGGGAATGGCCCCGTCATACCGGAGATTTCTCGATTTTCCGCGTATATGCTGATAAAAATGGGAATCCCGCAGAGTATGCACAAGATAATGTTCCTTTGAAACCAAAACATTTCCTACCTGTCAGCTTAAAAGGTGTTCAAGAAGGAGATTTTGCAATGATCTTAGGATATCCAGGTCGCACCAATCGTTGGATGCCTTCTGGTGGCATCAACCAAAATGTTAAATTCGCTTATCCAGCTTGGGTAGAAGCTTCTAAAACAGGTATGGATGCCATGAAAAAATTCATGGACCAAGACCAGGCAGTCAAATTGAACTACGCTTCGAAATACTCTCAAGTAGCGAATTACTGGAAAAACCGTCAAGGAATGATTGACGCTTTGACATTACATAAAACGGCGGAAGCGAAAGCAAAAGACGAAGCTAAATTTGACAAATGGGCAAATAAAGCTGCTAACAAAGCAGAGTACGGTGATGTCATCAAAACAATCAACGAATTTTATGCTTCGACAAACGAGAAAGCTAGACATGACAATTATTTAATGGGCATGCTGCGTTCTAGCGCAATGGCAGCGTTACCGTATACAATCGGATCCGGTTTAGAAGTTTATGCTGCTGGAGATGAAGCAAGAAGAAATGCTATTCTTCCTCGTTTAAAGTCGGCCATCGATGCAGGTTATGAAAAAATGTATATGCCGCTTGAAGAGCAGGTATTGATTGACGAATTGAATCTTTACGCTAAAAAAGCAGGAAATATTGCACCATATATTGCAGAATTGGCGGCTAAAAACAATGGCGATTTTACGGCGTATGTCAAAGAATCTGTGAAGAACAGCATCTTCGCTTCAGCGGAACGTTTGAACAATTATCTGGCTACCCCTAACGCTGAAATCTTAGCCAATGATCCATTGTATAAACTTTCTTCGGCCCTACTTAACAGATACCGTCAAGTAGATCCTAGCTGGAAAGCACAAGACGACAAATTTGAAGGTGCTTATCGCAAATATGTTGCTGGTGTATTGGCTTCTAATCCAAAAGGTAAATTCTATCCGGATGCGAACAGTACTTTACGTTTAACTTACGGCTCGATCAAAGGCTTACCACAAGACCCGCGTAACGATGCTGACAAGAACTTTTACACGACGTTAAAAGGTACTATTGCAAAATACAAAAAGGGCGACGAGGAGTTTGATTTGCCACAGCGTTTGATGGATCTGTACAATAATAAGGACTATGGTCGCTATGCGGACAAAAAAGGACATTTACCAGTAAACTTCCTAAGTGACAATGACATAACAGGCGGAAACTCAGGTTCACCAGTGATAAATGGCAACGGTGAATTAATTGGCCTAGCTTTTGATGGTAACATTGAAGCAATGGCTGGTGATGTGATCTTCGACCATAAGCTACAACGTACAATTTCAGTTGATATCCGTTATGTATTATTTATCATCGATAAATTTGCAGGTGCAAGTAACATTATTGACGAACTTAAGATTGTTGAATAGTTTTTTTTAAGCTTTTTCGATAAAAAAAAACGAAATTTATTTTCTATTTGATTCGTTTTTGTATATTTAAGGAGTGTTTAGGAAAAACCATAAAAACTAAAATTATAATTATAAAAAAATGGAAAACTACGTAAAATTAAAAGAGTTAGTAGCTTCTATCGAAGCTGATGCAGACAAGTTCTTCAACAATGGTAATTCTGCAGCTGGTACACGTGTACGTAAAGGATTACAAGAAATCAAAACCTTAGCACAAGAACTTCGTAACGAAGTTACTGCTAAGAAAAACGACGGAAAATAGTTTTTTTTCGAAGTTAGACATAAAAAAGGCCTTTCAAATGAAAGGCCTTTTTTGTTGGCTGCTACAGAAATGTACAGGCCATCACCAAATTATAAATCTTAATACCCAGGTAATCACCGAAAGAGGACTTCAGTTTATCATAAACCTGCTGCCTGGTCAAGGGTTTATCTTTCTTCTTTAACAATGTTGCCGATGAAGGATTTACAGCGCCCAATTCCACCTTCGTCGCAAACATATTGTAATGTAGTTCCGGAACGGCCAAACCAAGGATCATTCCCGGTAGTCCATTAAAGGCCGAAGGACCTCCCGAAACAGGGATTTGATCCGTATAAAAAGCAACGGCATAGATGGAATCCAATACAAGTCCATTGGCCCTGCGGCAGGGATAACCTGCAATTTCACGGTACTCATTCGTAATTTTCCACTTGATCTTCAATGTCGAATCCGCCACGACAACCCTTTCCCCGCCTAACTCAAAGACAGAATTAAAGGCTTTACTTTTCAGATTCTGATAGCCACTTATCCCCGACTCAAAAATTCCAGAGCGCATCAAGCCACTAACAACGTCCGAATACTCTTCAGCAATATGCTCATAGAGCACCTCATCATTGGAGAAGGTCAGTTTCTTTTTCAACACCTGATTTTCGGGAATCTGCCCCATCATTTCTTTGATGGAGTTTCGTGTATCCTCGTCTTTTGCATAAGTTGCATAGCGTTTGAGGAGGTTTTTAAGAAACACAGTCTTGTCATACGTAATTGTTCCTTGTGTAGGAAAATAAGCATATTGTCCAACAGCTGTAGCTCCCCAGAAAAAGAACAGCAATAGGACGAGTAAATTTTTGATATCTTTCATTTTATTTCGATTTTACGAGCATTTTATTTATTTCCCAAGTGAGCTTAACCATATAATATCTACTGATTGTATTGTATCGGCGTTCGGTCAGTAGTGTTCCATTTTGACTTCTGTCAAAACCCACATTCTGTTTGAAGAGGTCATTAACCATAAAGGTCAATTCGAGCTTTTCATCTTTTCGGAATTTTTTTGACAATGCAGGGCTCAGCACAAATCGTTCAAATTTTTTACTGTACACCGCCGTGGGTGCCTGATACGTATAGCTAAAATCTGCCCGCACAATAAATTTAGCCGGAAGAAAATACTTTAGGTTTCCTTCAGATGAAAACGTAAATCCCTTACTATCTTCCATTGCACCGATGGAATTGTCTTGTATAAGATATCCTGGAGACAATTCAATACCAAAGTCCAAGCCTTTGGTGGTCGATCGCTGTAGACTATAATTGATCGCATAACGCTGCACTTTGGCATTCGCCGAAACAGTATTGACATAGTTATAATTGTTGCTGAAAGATACCGATGGACCGCCACCATGTCTCAATTGAATTTTTTTCCATAATTTGCCGTAATACATTGGCCTGATGCTAATTTGATTATTGCTGTTATGATTCAAATTTCCCCAGACAAATGTCGTCTTGCCCAATGAATCAATCGTTGTATTTTGCACCAAAGCATTGTTGGTACGTGAGGCACTCAAAAATATACCTATAAACTTATCTTCCAATACGGAATACGTTCTAAAGCTTAGATTCAAATTATTGGTGTAGGAGGGTTTCAAATTTTCATTACCTAGATATTCATTCAAAGGGTCCAAATTCGACCGGAGTGGCTGGATCTGATTCAAAGAAGGCAAACCATTGGTACCCTGATATTCCAGATTGATCGATTTATTTTTTTGTATTTCATAATTAACATTAGCCACCGGATTATAGACAAAAAAAGATCGTGAGAGTCTCGAATTTTCCATCCGGTTTAACTGTGACAGATTACTGTTTTCGAACTTATTCGAGACATTGATCACTAGCTTTTCCAGGGGTTTATAATTAATTGCGAAATTATAGGTGTTTTTTATCGTTTTATATAAGAAATCATTGCTATACAAACTATCTAGCCTATCAAAAGTACCGGTATGCTGATTTTTATCGAAAGATCTAACTGCGTTGTTATTTCTGTTGAGATTCAATCCATATTCAAAAGAAAGGATCATCTTTTTTGAAATCGGTTCGGAATAAGCGAATTCACCGCCCGTGGAAAAAGAGCTGTTTTTCACAAATTTCTTCTGGTCGAGAGTCGAATCTCTTTCAGCATTCCCTTCTTTGTAAAATTTGAGTTTAGAAAACAAATCTTGCTCACCATCCTGTTTATTACCTGATGTAAAATAGTTGAATGATAACGAACGGCCTTTCTTTTTAAAACGTCTTACATAGAGTGCTGAGGCATTATACTGTTCTGACTTAGAATCGTTCGTAAACTTCCGCATGTTATCGTTGATCTTTTGATCAAATTGATTTACAGTAGTTGATTGTGTCTCTGAAGAACTATTATCATGTCTTTTGTTTGCACCTGCCCAGACCGTTAAATCCGACATGGAATCGACCTTAAATTCATATTTCAAACCAATATTATGCTTTCTGTTCTCATTTGACGCCAATGTGCTGCTATTGCTAGTCAATATCGTGTCGCGTGCCGCATTGCGCGTAAACACACTGCGATCCAGATCAACATCAGATCGGATATGCTTATAGTCGATCCGCCAAGCATGTTTTTTGTTAGCGGTTTTATCCGAATATAAAAATCCTGTATTCAAGGATTTGGGAATACCTTCGCCATTAAAATTATCACCGCCATCGTAATCTCCCCCCATACTATTCACTTCATCATAGCTGAGACCGGTCTTCCCGGTATTGCTTGCAATCAAATAAGCCGAAGCTTTAAACGATTGATTAAAATAGTTCAAAAAGCCCTGTCCAGCGTAGAATTTATCGCTACCTCCACCGACATCAACTTTTCCGAATATTCCGCGTCTAGCTTCCTCTTTTAGTTTCACGTTGATTGTCTGTGTACGTTCACCGTCATCAATTCCTGTTTTCTCAGCTTTATCAGACTTCTTTTCATAAACCTGAATTTTATCAACCATATCAGAACGAATATTCCGGCTTACTAAAATGGGATCGTCACCAAAGAACTCTTCCCCGTCAACAAGCATTTTCTTCACTGTTTTTCCTTGGGCAGTAATTTTTCCAGAGGCATCGACGGTAATCCCAGGTAAGACTTTCAACAAATCTTCAACTTTGGCGTTCTTTTCCACTTTAAAACTTCCAGCATCATATTCCGTTGTGTCCCCCTTGATACTAATGGGCACCCGTCCCATTACAATGACTTCCTCCAGCAAGGTTGCGCTGCTGGTCATTCCAATAGATAGGTTATTGTAATGGTGCCCTGGCAAGATCTCCGCGTAATATTCACCATACTTCGGATAGGTTACAATGATAAAATATTGTCCCGTATCTGGTCGCTCAAGAGAGAACTTACCTTGTTCATCTGAACGGGTAAAATTGGTCAAAATAGAATCTTTGGCAGTTAACAACATAATTGTTGCATTATGCAGCTTAAGCTGATCCTTTACATCACTGATTTTTCCTTCAATTCGCGATTGAGCATGAACTATTCCGCAGAAACAGAATAAAAGAAGTAAAAGTAGTTGCCCCACTCTTTTCATAATATGGTTTTGGATAGTATATAATTATATAAATAATAAAATTCGTGCACAAAACTAATATTTTGTTTCAGTTAATTTCAGTTTATCCCAAAAAAAATACAATCAATAAAAAGGTATTAAAAAATAAAACAAACAATTGACTAACAATGCAATACAAACTAAAAATCATAAAAAAAGCTCTTCTTTTGAAGAGCTTTTTTATCTAAACAGTTAGAAATATGCAACATATTGTATAAACAGCATGCTGTGATCTTTATAAATTGCCAAGTTCCATAATAAATTGAACAGTTTCTTTATTCATGTGTTGAGACAGCACACTTGTAATCTGATCTGTCATGGCCTTTCTTGTCATTCGTTTGACTTTGGTATTCTCGAATTTCTTTTTGTCCATCACTACGGTGTTGCTGAGTTCAACTTTTGTTGCAAAATAGGAAACGTGCTGACTAGGTACAACCAAGCCTAAAATCATTCCGGGGAGACCATTGATGGACTCTGGGCCACCACTGATCGGAATTTCATTGCAGTAATATCCAATGACATAAATGGAATCCGGTGTAATACCATTGGCTCTCCTGCAATTGTACCCAGCGATCTCACGGTATTCATCGGTGATTTTCCATTTGATACGCTTCATGGAATCCTGAACAATAATTTTTTCACCTACAATATCATTGTATCTCAAAAAAGATCGGTTGGACATATTTGAAAGTGTGGATGCATCAAAGTCTAGCGCAAGCATCATAATATACTGCTTAATCTCCGCATCCAGGCTCTCGTCTTTTACCGACTCAAACAAAGTCTCCGTGGTATTAAATTTCATAGACTTCTTTAACACGGCACTTTCTGGTAATCTCGGTATTATACGCTCAAAAAATTGTTTTGAGTTATCATCGGCTTTAGCGATGAATTTTTTACTTACGATATTCTTCATATACATCGTCTTATCGTAGGAAATAGTTCCCGATCGACCAAACAACGTATACTGTGCTTTAAGACCAAAGGCTGAACAACAGAAGAAGAGAAAAAAGATATATTTTAACATTGTATTTCGCTTAATATTTTATAAAAACATTTTTGTAAAATCCCATGATAGTTTAAGCATATAATATCTGCGTATCGTATCATATCGACGTTGCGTAAAGACAGAAGTCGATGCCGAACGACTAAAGCCCTTGTTTTGGTTAAGAACATCATTGATCATAAAATCCAACACCAACGATTCATTTTTCAAGAATTTCTTGCTTACGCCCGGATGCAACAAAAACTGCTCAAACTTCTCATCAAAAGCTTTGGTCGCTGCCTCGTAGGAGTAGGTATAATTCGTGTAAACCTTAAATGTTTTGTTAAAGAAGTACTCCACACTTCCGTTGGACGCGAATACGAAACCATTGCTATTGGTATTGCGTTCCAAACTTGATTTCATCAAACGATATTGTGGACTAAAGTTCAGGTCAAAATTTAAACCTGTCTTGGTATCTCTTTTAAAATTATACGTAAAATTAAAGTTCGTCGTATTTACTTTATTCAATTGGTGATTGAACATATTATAATTATCACTCATATTCACATAAAACTGTGGCGAGTTGGACAGGCCAAGTTTTTTGCTCAATTTGAAATAAACTCCAGACCATACGTTCAGGGAAGTATTGGTCTTACCCTCAACGTTATTCCAAGTATATGTATTGATCCCGTTCAATGTATCAATATTTTGTGTTATCGGGTTTCTTTCGGTAGAAATATTACCGCCGACATACACGTAATTCCCGGTCAACACACGGAACGAATTATAGTTCAGATTTAATGAGTTTCTAAACGATGGTCTTAAATTTTCATTTCCCAAATAGCGATTAATCTGGTCTGAGTTGTCTAATATCGGTTGGATCTGGCTCAAAGAAGGCAATTGATTTTTACCGGTATAATTCATCCATAACCCCTTAGTTTTTGTAAAGGAATAGCCTGCACTTACATTTGGATTGTAAGTAAAGTAACTTCTTGTAATCCCCTCGCTTGTATAGTTATTGAACTGTTTCAATTTGTCATTATTGAAATTATTAGCCACAGTGAACTTAAATTTTTCAGTTGTATGGACTATAGCCAATTTGTACCTATTGCTGCTTCTATCAAAATCATAGTTATTACTGAAACGACGATCCAATTGCGTGTAATTTCCCTCTCCATCCTTATTGAAAGACTCCACGATGGAACTACTATTACTTTGCTCAATTCCAGTTCCCACAACAAGGTTCCAAATTTTGGACAAAGGTTCGGTATAGGAAATTGAAGCGCTTAGCACATCACTTGTATTGTTACGTACCTTACTTTGATCTGTAGTTGAATCTGTTTTTAAGCTATAATTTCTCAGGTCAGAATTTAAATGCCCAGTACCTTTCATTTCATTTCTTTTCCATTGACCATCAAATGTAAAAGAACGTCCCTTTTTCTTGAATTTATGGGTAAAATAGGTACTCAAATTGAACTCGTTGATATTATTTTTCACCAATTCCCTTGTATTCTCGGCAATGGTTGTGTCTGCGTTTTGGCCAAACTGATAAGCTTCACGTTTGTTATCTGACCAAAGATTCTTTCTTGATGCTCCACCTCGTATGGTTAGGAGATTTAACGAATCTAATTTCAGGTCATATTTCAGATTCGCACGATGCTGGTCATTTTCGGAATCTATATTCTTCACCGATTTGTTATTGATCAAACCTGTTGTAATCGTCTCATCATTTCCATCACTGCTCAATCTTCCGTATTTATAGTTAATGTTGACTGTATGTTTATCTTTATCAAATTTATCCGAGAAGTTAACGCCCGAATTTATGGCTTTAGGTACACCAATAACTCCTTGTCCAGAAAAAGGATCCGTAAAATTAGACCAGCTCATCGATCCGTCATCACCATAGGATACACCTGAATCACCACCATACTTTTGGGCATCCTGCCAGTTCATGCTCGTGGTACCATTATTACCGAAAAGCCCATAAACTGATATTTTTTGCGAACCCTTAAACTTGTTCAACATCAATTGCCCCATATAGTAGTCGTCGGTTCCACCACCAAGAAGCGCTTTTCCGAACATGCCATTTTTAGAGCCTTCTTTTAGCTTTACATTGATAGTTTGCTCACGCTGACCATCATCCACTCCTGTTCGCTCTGCCTGCTCGGATTTTTTCTCGTAAACCTGAACTTTATCCACCATATCCGATCGGATGTTGCGCGTTACCAGCGTTGGATCATCGCCAAAAAATTCCTCGCCGTCTACCAATACTTTTTTGACTGTTTTACCTTGTGCAGTAATCTTTCCAGATGCATCAACCGTGATGCCGGGCAAAGCTTTCAACAGGTCTTCAACTTTGGCATTCTTCTCAACTTTAAAACTGCCGGCGTCATATTCAGTGGTATCACCTTTAATGGTGATTGGGATACGGCCCGTAACGATGACTTCTTGTAATAATGTAGCTGTGTTTGTTAGACCAATAGCCAATTTGGAATAATCCACACCGGATTGGATCTCCGTATAAAAATCACCATACTTAGGGTAACTCACAATAAGCACATAAGATCCTGTATCGGGCTTGGCTAAGGAAAATAGACCATTTTCATCAGACCGGGTAAAGCCTGTTAATATAGAATCTTTAGCAGTCAATAGCATAACTGTTGCGTCTGATAACTTTAGTTGGTCCTTTACATCACTTATTTTTCCAGCAATCTTGGATTGACCCAAAGCCAGACCAGGAATAGCAAAAATGAAAAATAAGAGCATTTGTAAAACTCTTTTCATAAAATTGTTGGATAGTAAATTAATATCAATATAACATTAGTAGATAAAACCAATGTTTTGTTACAGTAAATTTAATTTTATTTCTAAAAAAACTAATTTTGGCCCACGCCCCCACTATTTGAACGAAATAGGAAGTCCTTTGTACAAAAACTCAGGTCCTATACCTTTACTCAAAAAAAGATTTTTTGCTAGACTTGATAATGTTTTTTCTGTTGCATATTGATCAACCGCCACAACTGCAGACAAAAGAAGCATATCAATAGGGCAAAAGATATTTGACAAGCTATCGCACTATAATTTTTAAGATCCGTGGTTATATCTGCAACTTCAATTTTGGCCATCAGATAATTATTTAACAGGATTCCGCAAACAGTCCCAAGGAGAAAAAATGTAATCGCATACTTTTTATTTGACAAGGCTTTTTCTTTATCTTTCTCAAGCGCTAAGATGCTGCCCATGATCCGTTGTTCAAAATCGTCGAATGGCATTTCTATTTTGCTCATTTGCATAACCCTTCTGAATTTTTCCTGCTGCTTATCCATAATACTCTGCTTTTTTAATTAACTGACTCAAGATGATCTGCATATTTTTACGGGCCCGGTGTAAGATCACTTTTGTATTTGCCAATGTCCAGCCCATAATTTCCTGAATTTCATCCATAGACTGTTCTTCTAAATAAAATAAACGTAATGCAACAGACTCCCGGGCGGGCAGGATAGTGAGTGCATCGTTGATCATTTCTTTTCTTTCATGCGCGATTATTTCATCCAATACAGAATCCTCATGCGATGTGTCATGGTGGGAAAGATCAAAATTGACCAGGTCCAGTTTCTTATGTCGAACGGCATTAAAAGCCACATGCACCACAATCCGGTAAAACCAGGTACTAAATTTAGATTTCCCTTTAAAGGAAGACAGCGATTGATAGCATTTTATAAATGCATCCTGAACGGCATCTTCTGCCAAATGCTCTTCCTTCACAATAGAAAGAGCGACAGAAAATGCCATATCCTTATACGTTTTTATAAAATAACGATAAGACTCCACATCACCTGACAGAACTTTTCGAATATAGATTTCATCCATTGGCGGGTTAAATATCGCGTTTTTTATCCAATCGGTTAGCAATTATCATCGCAACTCCTGCAGAAATAATCAAAATTGCTACGGCAAGTGAATCTGGCAAGTCTGTATTGATATAGTTATCCAAAATCCCGACAATGAACAGGCCTACTCCGATACCAAGGACCAAAATTCCTGGTTTTTGCCAATCCAAAGACTCCTTTTTCCTACTTTCGCTAGGTAGGTGTACTGTGGCACTTCGATAACGCATAATAAAATAAACACACAAGGTAATACACGTAAATAATCCGACGCCCAAAACGGCTGCTACTGATTGCTTTTCCATAATTATTTGAATTAGTTTTTACATTAGTCACGGCTATTCCCGAAAAGGTTACAACAAATTGAGTTAAATGTGTCGATTTGTGTAAATTTGTTTCAAACACAAACAATATGCAAAACATTAAAGAATATGTAGAAGCAAACAAGCAACGTTTTTTAGATGAGTTGTTTGATTTATTGCGTTTACCATCAGTAAGTGCCGATCCTAAATTTAAAGGAGATGTGGAAAAAACTGCTGACTTTGTTGCTCAGAAATTGCGTGAAGCCGGAGCGGACAATGTAGAAGTCTGTCCTACCGCTGGTAATCCAATCGTTTATGGAGAAAAAATTATCGATCCGGCACTTCCTACAGTGTTGACATATGGTCATTACGATGTACAACCTGCTGATCCTTACGAGCTGTGGGATACCCCTCCTTTCGAACCGACGGTCCGTGATGGCAAAATTTATGCACGTGGTTCTGCCGATGATAAAGGTCAGTTTTATATGCATGTAAAAGCCTTCGAATACATGATTAAAAATGATGCTTTAGCATGTAACATCAAATTTATGATTGAGGGTGAAGAGGAAGTAGGCTCAGTCAATTTGGGCACGTTTGTTAAAGAAAATACAGAAAGGCTGAAAGCAGATGTTATCGTTATTTCTGATACCTCGATGATCAGCATGGAGCAACCTTCTTTAGAAACTGGCTTACGCGGCCTTTCTTATGTTGAAGTTGAAGTTACGGGGCCTAATAGAGATTTACACTCCGGTGTCTATGGTGGAGCAGTAGCCAATCCGGCGACGATATTAGCAAAACTGATTGCATCATTACATGACGAAAACAATCATATCGCTATCCCTGGATTTTATGATGATGTTGTCGAATTGACTGCCGAAGAACGCAAAGCATTAAATGAAGCACCTTTTGACATTGAAGAATACAAAACAGACCTGGGTATCCAAAATATCTGGGGAGAAAAAGGTTTCACAACATTAGAACGCACCGGTATTCGCCCAACCTTAGAAGTAAATGGTATTTGGGGTGGTTATATCGGTGAAGGCGCCAAAACAGTATTGCCTTCAAAAGCGAATGCAAAAATCTCCATGCGTCTTGTACCAAACCAAAACTCTCACCGTATTACGGAGCGTTTCAAAAAACATTTTGAATCTATTGCACCAGATTATGTGAAAGTAGAAGTTAAACCTCATCATGGTGGTGAACCTGTCGTCACACCGACCGACAGTGTTGCTTACAAAGCGGCAGAAAAAGCCCTACATGACACCTTTGGTGTTAAACCTATCCCAACGCGTGGTGGTGGTTCAATTCCAATCGTCGCTCTTTTTGAAGAAGTATTGGGTTTAAAGACTGTACTCTTAGGCTTCGGACTAGATAGTGACAACCTACACTCTCCCAATGAAAAGTATGGTATTGAGAATTACCTTATGGGAATATCAACAATTCCTTTATTTCATAAATATTACGCGGAACTAAGCAAATAATTTAGTTTTTCATTAGATAAAGGGTTATTTTTAAATTTTAGAAATAACCCTTTATCGTTTTATGGATTTTGATTTTCGTTTAATTGTATTTTACACTGCGGCTCAGCACCTTAATTTCACCAAAACGGCTTCGGCCCTTTTCATCTCACAACCAGCCGTAAGCAAAAACATCCAAGAACTAGAGAAGAAACTTAGCGTACCACTCTTCGAAAGAAAGGGCAACAATCTTAATTTAACCGATTCAGGTCAAATTCTCTATAAATATGCCCAACAGATTATCAATCTGTATAATCAGGCGGGCCAAGAAATACAGGAGTTGCAGGAAGTGCGAAAAGGAAATCTGGTCTTAGGAGCCAGCACAACCATCTCCCAATATGTTTTACCTGCTCTGCTTGCCGATTTTCTATCCCAATATCCCAACAACCGTATCCAGTCTTTTCAATCCAATAGCCGCAGTATTGAGGAGCAGCTTATCGACAAAACATTGGATTTAGGTATCACGGAGGGGTCTACCGACAACCGGGCGCTGAAATACATTCCTTTTATGAAGGATGAGCTAGTTCTGGTCACAAATAGCCAAAACCCACTATTAGCTCAATTAAAAAATCCAATATTATCCGATATCACGCGCTTACCTTTGGTACTACGCGAGCAGGGCTCAGGTACACGAACAATTATTGAGAATGCACTAAAAGATAAAAGCATTAATCTATCCGAAGTACAGATAGAAATGATCTTGCCTTCAACAGAGAGTATCAAAGGCTACCTTGCTCGTCGCAACAGCTTTGCTTTTTTATCTATTCATACAGTGCAAAAAGAAGTGTTAAATAATCTATTGACCATTGTTGATATTCCACAATTGACAATAGAACGTTATTTCTATTTTACCCATTTATATGGAGGCCTTGCCGGTACGCCCAACCAGTTTCTGCAATTCTGTTTGCGGCAAAACTTCAAGTTATAACCAAATGTTATATCTCATAAACAAACTTCGTTTTAATTCCAGATTTGAGGCGGCTAGATTTGTACAAATGAATTAGCGTAATGGAATATAAAAAACTAACAGATTATTTAAAGGCACTCAGCTGGATCATTGTAGCATTGGTTATTACATGTACGACCTTATGTGTATTTCCACTAAAACATGAGGAAAACAAAAAGCAAACAGATTCTCTTGAAATGCGCAACGACTCGCTTATTACGCACGTTTCCCAATTTAAGGAAATCTCATTCAAAGATAATCCCGAAGGTAAAATGGCCAGTTATGGTGAAAAGCTAATCAAAAATACATACGATTATTTCTATGATGGGGAGGTCAAAATCGGGAACAAGCTTGCCTGCAGCAGCTGCCATCTCAATGGAGGCACAAAGGCTTTTGCCGCCCCTTATGTCGGGCTCACCAATGTCTTTCCAACCTATATTGGACGAGAAAATAAGGTTGAATCACTTGAAGAGCGCATCAACGGTTGCTTTGAGAGAAGCATGAACGGCCGAGCCATTCCTGAAAATAGCAAGGAAATGAGAGCCATTATCACCTATATTAAAAACATCAGCATAAATACAGTTAATAAAGGTCGGTTGGCAGGCCAAGGATTTATAAAAATGGATATTCCCAACCGTGCTGCGGACCTGAAACATGGTCAATTGGTCTTTGAGAATAAATGTACAAGTTGTCATGGAAAGGATGGTCAGGGGCTACCACAAACAGCGGGAAAAGGATATCAATATCCACCCTTATGGGGAAAAGACAGCTACAATGATGGTGCTGGAATGGCACGATTGCTTACCGCGGCTCGTTTTATCAAAGCTAATATGCCTTTAGGCGCAACTTATGATGCACCTCAATTGAAAGACGACGAGGCCTATGATGTCGCAGCATATATCAATTCTTTCGATAGACCTCAAAAAACAAACAAGCAATTGGACTATCCTAATCTAAGCAAAAAACCCAAAGATAGCCCCTATCCACCTTATGCCGATAACGTTAGTATAGAACAACATAAACTCGGACCTTTTAATTTTTAAACATAAATTCCCCATTAAATCAATAATAAATATGAAAAAACAATTTACAATCGCTTGCATTTTAGTAGCGATAATGACTATTCAAGCGAAAGCACAGGACAATAAATTGTTGCTCAATAACCATCAGTATAGCGGTGCCGTTGCTAAGAAAAAAGCGTATAAAGCCATTTATCAGCTGGACAGCAATGATCCAAAAACAATTGAAAAAGCAATCCGTAATATTAACAATGTTTTGAAAGACCCACGGTTAAAAGGACACTTACAGATTGAGTTGGTTGCATTTTCCGGTGGTACCGAAGCTTACCTAAAAAAGAACAGCCAATATGAGAAACCTTTGAAAGACCTCGTCGAGAAAGGCGTTATCGTAGCACAGTGCCTGAATACGTTGGAAGAGAAACATATTGCCAAAGAAGGACTATTTGATTTTATAGGCTATGTTCCTAGCGGAAATGGTGAATTAATCTTAAGAGCAAATGAAGGTTGGGTTATCGTTAAACCATAAGTATAATGAAAAATTTTCTACTGCTTGGTCTAACTATAGCATTATTGGGAGCGCAGGAAATTAAGGCACAAGAACATCGTTTTGATCCCCCCTGGAATAATCCACCAGAATCGGCTCTAAATTTTACGGTACCCGGGATAGACAATATTCCAGATTTATATGGTGATATCGAGAATCCGCAGCTTACTGTCTTTTTCGCTGGCAATCAATTTATGGTTGTCGATGATCTACTTGCATCATTCAAAAAAGAATACCCACAATACGAACGTATTTTTGTTGAAACCCTGCCGCCGGGCATTTTAGCTAAACAGATTAAAGGCGGATCAATCACGATAGGCAATCTACGTATTACGCATAAGCCCGATATTTACACAGCGAGCAAACGAGCGATCAACGAGATGGCAGATTACTTCAGCCATACACAGGTTTATTGCTACAACAATATCTGTTTGATGATTCCAAAAGGAAATCCCGCTAATATCAGAACATTGAATGACCTGGGGAATGACAAAGTTCGTATCAGCATGCCCAATCCCCAATGGGAAGGAA
The DNA here is from genome assembly GCF_002440385.1 of Sphingobacterium sp. UBA6317. Taxonomy (NCBI): domain Bacteria; kingdom Pseudomonadati; phylum Bacteroidota; class Sphingobacteriia; order Sphingobacteriales; family Sphingobacteriaceae; genus Sphingobacterium; species Sphingobacterium sp. UBA6317. Next base: position 18,505 of record NZ_DJTD01000038.1, read on the forward strand.
TTGGCGAGCAGATCAAAGCATCTTATAAAAAAGCCGGGGGCGAACAACTCGTCACGAAAATCATGGATGATAAGGTCAAAGATGGCAGCACTTATCTGACCAAGATCCACCATCGCGAAAGCCCCATGCGAATATTGTATGGACAGGCCGATGCGGCTCCCGTTTGGGCTTCTGAAGTCGTTTACCAAAAACTAATTGGCCATCCAGTTGAAGGGATCACCATTCCTGATGCGCAAAATACTACGGCAACTTACGTTGCTGCAAAGCTTAAAAACGCACCCCATACGCAGGCTGCAGATGACTTTTTAAAATTCATGGACTCGCCAACAGCCAAGAATATTTACAAGAAATATGGTTTCACAGTAGACTAAAAAAGAAAATGGATAATTAATTATCCATTTTCTTTCTTTACTTTAGGTCAAAATTAGTTGACTTGTATGATCCTATTGCTCAAAAAACTCCATCGGTATTGGTATTTTATCAGCGTTCTACTTGTTTTTCTTCTGTTTTTCCCTTACATCTATTTTCTAGCACGACGTCCCGAAAAAAACTATGCTCGAATCGCCCGTATGCGACGCTGGGTATCAGTTGGTGGTTCGGCCCTAGCTGGTGTATTTTTTAAGGTGAGCTATGAATCAAAAATAGATTGGAACCGTTCCATGGTATTGTGTCCCAATCATACTTCGGTCTTGGATATAACAGCCCTCACCTATTTGTGCCCAGCTCCTTTTTCATTTATCGGAAAAGCTTCATTGCTTAAAAATCCGGTTACACGTATTTTTTTTAAAACAATAGATATCCCGGTCACAAGAAGAAGTAAAGTATCTTCTTTCAAGGCCTTCCAACGTGCCAATGAACTCGTCAGAAATGGCAGAAGTGTGGTCATCTTTCCAGAAGGAAAAATCGACGATAGTTTTCCGCCGCAGATTCACGCATTTAAATCCGGAGCCTTTCGAATCGCTATTCAAAATGACGTTCCCGCAGTACCCATTATCATAGAAAATGCCTGGGATATCTTTTTCGATGACGGTTCGAAAAGAGGATCTCGGCCGGGAATAGTTAAAATACATGTATTCAATCCCATAGAGACAAAAGATTTTAACGATGATAATGCATCAGAACTAGAAAAAGTTGTATATGACAAAATGCATTCCTATTGGATTATGAAGAATAAATCGTATTTTCATAACCTAGAGAACCTCCAAAAAATATGTCAGGAAAGATCTTAATCGAAATCAAGGATATTGCCAGAGAATACCAAATTGGTGCGGAAACAATTCATGCCTTAAGCTCTGTTACTCTCAACATCCACAAAGGAGAATTTGTTGCCTTAATGGGACCTTCAGGATCGGGCAAATCCACGTTAATGAATATTCTCGGTTGTTTGGACACGCCTAGCCGAGGAGAATACATCCTCAACGGGATTAATGTCAGTGACATGACGGAAGATGAACTCGCCGAAGTAAGGAACAAAGAAATTGGTTTTGTCTTTCAAACTTTTAACCTACTACCAAAAAATACAGCACTTGAGAACGTTGCTCTGCCCTTAATTTATGCAGGTTATGGTAAGGTTAAACGGGAGGAAAAAGCCACAGCGGCATTGGAAAGTGTTGGCCTAGGACATCGTATGGATCATAGGCCTAACGAGCTCTCAGGAGGACAACGACAACGTGTTGCTGTTGCTAGGGCATTGATCAACGATCCTTCCATTATACTTGCCGATGAACCGACAGGAAACCTTGACACCAAAACCTCCATTGAAATTATGGGCCTACTGGAAGAAATTCACTCCAAAGGCAATACCATTATTCTAGTGACACATGAAGAGGATATCGCATTACATGCACATCGCATTGTACGCATGCGAGATGGCTTGATCGAAAATGATTATCCAAACCCCGACATCAAATCCGTGTCACCAAGACTGAATGCGTTAAACGAAAAGGGAAGTGACTTTGAGAATATCTAAAAATATTATAACGCTATCAATCAACGACTTACATTAATACGGCAAAAATAACACGTGATTTACTTGCTTAAGTTAAATTAAATGATAGTTTTGCGAAAATAGAGAACTTAAATTGTTTTTATATGTATTGGACATTAGAATTAGCTTCGCATCTAGAAGATGCACCATGGCCAGCAACAAAAGATGAATTAATCGATTACGCTATTCGTTCGGGTGCACCTGTTGAGGTGATTGAAAACTTACAATCTCTTGAGGACGATGGTGAGCCATATGAAAATATCGAAGAAATTTGGCCCGACTATCCAACAAAAGACGATTTCTTCTTCAATGAAGATGAATACTAAAAAATAAAAAACGCCTTTATTCAAAAGGCGTTTTTTATTAAAGGCATCCCCCTCTTTGCGGAAACAACTCAGTACGGTTTATATCCATAAGCTCACGAAGGTTTTTATTCCAGAGTTTTAATCCATTTTGATGAAGACAAGTCTTACAGGTATGAAAATTAAATTAAAGTTAGTGTTGCTCATGTTTATTGGCTGTTTACTCAGCCAAGGCCTATTTGCTCAGGAACAACAAACTCCCAATGACTATGTTGCTGTTTTAAAAAGATTTGTTCAACGTTTACATGATCCAGATCTAGCTACTGATATAATTCTAAGCCAAGACCTCATAACATCAAAAAAATTGGACGAAGATCTACAGGAATACCTATTGGCTAGCATCGATGAAATCAGGATAAATGTACAGAGCAAGGATATCAACCAACTGGAATATCTTAGCTTTGCTCAAGCTGGAAGAAAAGAAACCAGTGATATCGATCTCGAAGGTATCGATCCACAACAAGTCTACTTTGTCAAATACCTCAAGCGTTTTGTATTTGCGGCAGTCATTCGTGATAAGAAAATTGCATCTTTTACATTAGTCTCCAAAGGCAACAATAAAGCGCATTTTGTATTCTATTAGTTTTCATCTTGTTTTCATCGCCCCCATTTTATCAGATCCTTGCTCTTATAACCCTTAAATATCACGCTCAGGCTTACATAAATGCACGCTTATCAAGTTTTATTTTACGGTATATTTGTGAGCAATATTAAGCCAATGATGCTTTCTTAAAAATTTTTCAATAAAAACACTTGCATTTTATAATTCTATCAACCATATTTGTATTAATAAAAATAACAATGATAACAACTGTATCAAATAAAGCTTGGTGGTGGCACAACGAATAACGTTGTGGCAAACTCCTATTGCATTATTTGATTAATACGTCAAGATATGATGGGCTTGCCTAAATAAGGTAAGCCCTTTTTTTATTTAAATTACCATGAAAGAAATTTTAGCGCATTTATTTGAATACAAGACATTTTCTCGGCAAGAGGCCTACGAGATTCTAACCAACATTGCCATGGGCAAATATGACAGTCACCAAATTGCGGCATTTATGACAGCTTATGGTATGCGCAGTATTCGCGTTGAAGAGCTTGGCGGGTTTAGAGATGCGATGTATGATTTATGCCTCAAGCTGGATTTTAACGGTTATGATTTAATTGACCTTTGCGGTACAGGTGGGGATGGTAAAAATACCTTCAATATCTCGACAATAGCATCTTTTGTCACCGCTGGAGCTGGTTACCATGTCGCCAAACACGGTAATATCGGGGTATCTTCGAGCTGTGGTTCATCCAATGTCATGGAATATTTAGGCTATCAGTTCAGTAACGACAAGTCGGAACTACAACGCCAGCTTGATGAAGCCAATATCTGTTTCCTACATGCACCATTGTTTCACCCTGCCATGAAAACCGTTGCCCCGATACGTCGTGCATTGGGTGTTAAGACTTTCTTTAACATGCTGGGACCATTGACAAATCCTTCCAATCCCAGATTTCAGTCCGTTGGCGTATTTAGTTTAGAATTAGCGCGACTGTATGGTTATCTATATCAAAACACCAACAAACAATATTCCATTATTCATGCCTTAGACGGTTATGATGAAATATCCATGACCGGTGATTTTAAAGTAATCAACAACCAAGGAGAGAATTACTACAACATGGAAGAACTTGGTTTTACCCCAGTCTCAGCTCAGGAGTTGACGGGAGGTGAAACGATAGCAGATGCGGCCCAGACATTCTTATCTATATTGAACAATCAGGGTACAGATGTGCAGAACAATGTTGTTTTGACCAACGCCGCATTTGCAATTAAGACCTTTAACCCCGAAAAAACTTTTGGCGACTGTTTTTATGAAGCAGAAAGTTCATTGATGGGAGGTAAAGCTTTGCGCAGTTTCCAAAAACTAATCAAAAAATAAAATGGCGATCAAAGTAAAAGTTTGTGGCATGAAATATCCCGACAATATAACCGCTGTAGCCTCCCTGGGCATCGATTATATGGGATTTATATTTTATGATCAATCCAAACGTTATGTTGGTCAAAGCTCCTCCTCACACATTAAGGGCCTTGACAGCCTAAGTAAGGTCGGAGTTTTCGTTAATGCCAGCCTTTCAGAAATTCTAGATAAAATAACTGAATTCCAATTAAATGCAATTCAACTGCATGGAAATGAATCTGCAGAATTCTGTCTTGAATTGAAAGAAAAATCAGCAGTTAGCATCGTGAAAGCCTTCGGAGTCGATCAAAACTTTGACTGGATACAGCTGGATCTTTACGCTAAAATTGTAGACTACTTTTTATTTGATACAAAAAGTAGTTCCTATGGTGGTACAGGAGTGCAATTTGACTGGTCCCTATTGGACCAATACAAACTTACCACCCCCTATTTTCTCAGCGGCGGTTTAGATCCCGAAAATATTAAAACAGCGCTAGAAAGAAATGATCCACGGCTATATGCACTGGATTTAAATTCAAAATTTGAAGTAGAACCCGGCTTAAAAGATATTGAGCTATTAAGCCAAAGTATAAATACTATTAGAAAATGAGTATATATCAAGTCAATGAAAAAGGATATTATGGTCCCTTTGGAGGAGCCTATATCCCTGAGATGCTCTATCCAAATGTGAAAGAGCTACGTGAAGAATATCTCAAAATTATCGAAGAAGAGAGCTTTCAAGAGGAATTTAACCAACTGCTCAGCGATTATGTCGGACGTCCTTCTCCATTATATCATGCCAAGCGTCTTTCTGAAAAATATGGAACTACGATTTACTTAAAACGGGAGGACCTTAACCATACCGGAGCGCATAAAATCAACAATACCATTGGCCAAATTCTATTGGCGGAACGCTTGGGTAAAAAGCGCATCATTGCCGAGACAGGCGCAGGACAGCATGGCGTTGCCACAGCTACCGTTTGTGCGCTGAAAGGTATACAATGTGCAGTGTACATGGGAGAAGTTGATATTCAACGTCAAGCTCCAAATGTAGCACGGATGAAAATGATGGGTGCCGAAGTTATTCCCGCGACATCGGGCTCCAAAACGCTAAAGGATGCCACCAATGAAGCTTTGCGAGATTGGATCAACAACCCTGTCGACACCCATTATATCATTGGGTCTGTTGTGGGACCACACCCTTATCCCGATATGGTTGCTCGCTTTCAGTCGATTATTTCTGAAGAAACGAAAAAACAGCTCTTGACAAAAACAGGAAGAGAAAATCCAGATATCGTATTGGCCTGTGTCGGTGGAGGCTCCAATGCGGCAGGTATGTTCTATCATTACCTCGATGAAGAATCGGTTCAATTGTATGCCGTAGAGGCAGCTGGCCACGGTGTTGATTCAGGCGAATCCGCTGCGACAACAGCATTAGGAAAAGAGGGGGTTTTACATGGAAGCCGATCTATACTGATGCAAACAGCGGATGGCCAGGTCATTGAACCTTACTCCATATCAGCAGGGCTTGACTACCCCGGTATTGGCCCTCAACATGCTTGGTTATTCAAATCTGGAAGAGGTAACTATGTCAGTGTGACCGACGACGAAGCGATGCAGGCCGGTCTTGAGCTTACGCGACTAGAAGGTATCATACCAGCTATTGAAAGTTCTCACGCACTGGCTTATTTGGAAAAAATACCTTTTAAAGGTAATGAGACTGTCGTTGTCTGTCTTTCTGGACGTGGTGACAAGGATCTAGATAATTATATGAAATACTTTGATTTTTAAGGCATGAATACAATTGAAAAAAAAGAAGGTACTCCCCTTTTATCGATATATTTTACCGCTGGATATCCAACATTGGACAGCACAATAAGTATTGCAAAGAAATTGGAAGAAGCTGGCGCGGATTTTTTGGAAATCGGGTTTCCTTATTCCGACCCAGTGGCGGATGGACCTGTCATTCAGCACAGTTCAGAAGTTTCTTTGGCGAATGGCATGACCGTAGAAAAACTGTTTGATCAATTGATTGACCTCCGCAAACATGTCAGCATCCCCGTATTTTTGATGGGTTACTTTAATCCAGTGCTCCAATTTGGTGTTGAAAGATTCTGTGAAGCATGTAAGAATGTAGGCGTGAACGGTGTCATTATACCAGACCTACCCATGGATGAATACGAAGAACTTTACAAAGAGACGTTCGAGAAAAATGGGATTGCAAATATATTCATTGTAACACCACAGACTTCTGAAGAACGAATCAGAAAAATAGACAGCCTTTCAAGAAGCTTTATTTATTTACTTTCTTCCAATGCAACGACGGGTAAAACACTTGATGTTGGAGACAATACAGCAGCTTACTTCAAGCGGATACATGATCTTCAATTAAAAAACCCATTGATCGTTGGTTTCGGTATCTCCGATAAACCTACCTTTCAAAAAGCAAGTAAGCATACGGCCGGTGCCATTATCGGTACAGCATTTGTCAAACGGCTAAAAGAACCGGATTATCTTGCACAGATTCCAGCATTTATTGCGTCTATCAAAGCTTAATATGTAGGCTAGAAATTAGCAAAGCGTTAATTTTTTAATAAGAGTTCGGTCTAAAGTCTTTTTTCTTGGATCGAACTCTTATTTTTAAGACAGTTTTCGAAAATATGATTTTTCGAAGAGACTTTGTTGCCTTGATCAACCAAGCAATAGGCAGCCAATCAAATCAATACTGATATAACCATGGATACGCGAAGAGATTTTTTAAAGAAAGCAGCTATGCTTGCTGGGGGAGCTTCTATCTCCCATGTTATTCCATCCGCCATTGCGAAAGCGATGGCTATTAATCCAGCATTGGGCAGCACGTTTTATGATGCCGAACACGTTGTTTTATTAATGCAGGAAAACCGTTCATTTGATCATGCCTTTGGAACATTACGTGGTGTAAGAGGCTTCAATGATCCTAGAGCTATCCGTCAACCCAATCGGAATAAAGTCTGGTTTCAGACGCAAAAATCCGGCGAAACATTTGCTCCCTTCCGGTTGGATATCAAAGATTCGAAAGTCACCTGGATGGGTTGTCTTCCCCACAACTGGACCGATCAAACAGATGCACGCAATAAAGGCAAGATGAACAAATGGCTGGATGTAAAACACTCCGGATTTAAAGAATTTTCGAATCTACCGTTGACCATGGGACATTATAGCCGCGAAGATATTCCATTTTACTATTCTCTCGCGGACTCTTTCACAATCTGTGACCAACACTTTTGTTCGAGCATCACCGGCACGAATCCAAACCGGCTTTATTTCTGGACCGCCAATATACGGGAAAATCTTACAGGAAAGGCCTTAGTTTGGAATGGTGACTCCGAGTTTAGCGGGAAAGCAACATGGACAACTTTCCCCGAACGCCTTTCGGAATTAGGCGTAGACTGGAAAATCTATCAAAATGAAATCTCTTCAAGCAGCGCTGGCTATAGTGGTGAAGCAAACAGCTGGCTCGCCAATTTTGGTTGTAATCCGATGGAATACTTCCCCCAATATCAAGTCAAATATCATCCACGCTATCGTCAGCTCCTGACATTAAAAAAAGAAGATCTCGAACGTAAAATTAGCGAAACAACAACTGGCGAAGCACTTGAAAATTTAAAGAAAAATCTCAAGCATATTCAAGAAGAATTACAGCTATATACTGCCGAGAACTTTGAAAAGCTCGATGAGCGGACAAAAGATATTCATCGCCGTGCTTTTGTTAACAACAGTGCACAGCCTGATTATATGGAATTGGAAACAATGCATTATCAAGAAGGGGGGCAACAGCGCGAGTTACAGATCCCTAAAGGAGATGTCCTGTATCAATTCCGAAAAGATGTCGCGGAAGGTAAACTTCCAACCGTATCATGGCTGGCTCCACCGCAGCTTTTTTCTGACCATCCCGATTCTCCTTGGTTTGGCGCATGGTATGTTAGCGAAATCATGGACATTCTTACCCAAAATCCAGAAGTTTGGAAAAAAACAATTTTTATACTTACCTATGATGAGAATGATGGGTATTTTGATCACTTTGCACCCTTTACGGCGCCGAATCCTGATGATACAGAAAGCGGAAAAGTATCAGCGGGAATCAACCCTGGATTAGAATATGTACGCCGCGATGAGCAATATTATCCTGAAAGCGGAAGAGAAGGCAATATCGGTCTCGGCTACCGTGTACCAATGATCATTGCCTCTCCATGGACCAGAGGGGGTTGGGTCAATTCGCAAGTATTTGACCATACCTCCAGTTTACAATTCCTGGAAAAATTTATTAATCACAAAACCAATAAAAATATAAAAGAAACCAACATCAGCAGTTGGCGACGTACCGTATGTGGTGACTTAACTTCGGCATTTAGGCCCTATCATGGCGAAACCATAAACAAACCTATGGTACTAGAACGGGAACCTTTTATCCAAGAGATTCACCAAGCCAAGTTCAAAGGCCTTCCCATGGGCTTCAAAGCGCTCAGCGAAATGGAGATCAAACAAATAGAGAAAGACCCCAGCAGTTCACCCTACTTCCCAAAACAAGAAAAAGGGCTCCGGGATTCCTGTATCCTTCCCTATGAACTTTATGTGCATGGCGAATACCAATCCAAAGGGGATTACTTGGTCACATTTGAAGCTTCAAATAAAATTTTTGGCAAACACGCTGCGGGCTCACCTTTTACAGTCTACCATGCTGCTAGCTACAAAGGAGAAGTTGGAACCTCAAGAAATTATGCTATTTCTCCCGGAGATCGTGTAACGGACCAATGGTCGCTAGACGCCTTCGATAAAAAAATGTACCACCTCGAGATCTATGGCCCAAATGGATTTTATCGAGCATTTAAAGGTGACACAAACAACCCTGAGTTAAAGGTCCGCTGTACCTGTGAAAAAAGTAAAAATGAATCCGCGTTTACCGGGCGTTTGTCTTTTTCATGTACAAACAATGGGAAAACAACTCAGCAACTTGTTTTTGAGGACGCCAGCTATGGAAAAGAAAAAAAGAATCTGCAACTTAAGGGGGGACAATCCATTAAGATACATTTTGATTTGGCTAAGCAAAATTTTTGGTATGATTTCCGCCTCACCTGCGCTGGTTTCTCAAACTTCGAGGAACAATATGCGGGGCGTATAGAGATTGGAAATGCAGGAAAAAGTGATCCCTTATTAAGCCGATAAACAAAGTAAATGGGAGTGTCTAAATAAATACTCCCATTCTTATCATGTCTTACCTGAATAGTTAAAATTCAATGAATAATCCTTACATGCTGCTATCTTAGAAGAAACAGCACATATTCAAGCTACTAACAGTATCCGGGAATAAGGTCTAATATATTGTTTTATTCCTGTATACGACGAGCGAGATGGTAGAATCCTTTGTACAATAAAACTGCCCCGACAATCAAAAGGATAGCTAATAAATAGGAGCTGACGGGATTAATAAATAATAAATACATAACTCTGGTAATTTTTGGTTTTTCATTTGTTACTACAAGTTATAACATTTATCCAAAATATTACAAAAAAAAATTACATATTTTCTCTATTTTTGCTTCAATGAAGAAAATCGCACTATTTATCGGCTTATTTTTCTATTTGCTCGCTGCAAGTGGTGCCTCACTGCATCTTCATTTTTGCCAAGGAGAAACAAAAAGTGTATCGTTATCGGAAAGCCATAATATGGCCTGCCCTCTTTGTGCCAAGTCTGCAAAAAAACAGCAGAACCATTGTCATGAAACAGGAAGCTGTAAAGATGTTAAGATCGAAGCACAAAAAGTCGATCACTTCAGCCGAGTAACACAAAATCTTGATTTTAACACTTTTTCTCCCGCAATAATTACACGTCATTGGATACTTAATTATTATCATTTCTCTGAGGAGGAAGACGATTTTTCTAAACTAAAGTATACCGTTTTTGCGAGCGATAATAGACAGAACCCACCTGTTTTTATTCTCAATCAAAATTTTAGGATTTAATATCACCTCTTTTCACCGAACACAGTTCAACTTCTTGAATTGACCGAAGTCCAGTATAATTTTTATATTTCGTAAGAATGGCAGACTGTCATTCCCAACATTGATCTTTCCGTCGCTTGTCACGGAACCAAAAACAGTGGATTTTAAATCATTCAGCAAAAATAGTAGTAGAACTGAAAAAATAGATCCGTTACCCATAAATGCGGTCGCGCGATATCATGAAAGTAAAAATTAAATGCTAGTTGAAGCGAATACTCTTAATTAAAACGATGAATCAAATTTTCAAAAAAATATATACGACAACCATTCTATCCTTATTTTTTCTGGCATTTGTACAGGCACAGACCGACAGCACGAGGACGCTTACAGTGGCCGGAAATTGTGCCATGTGTAAAAAACGTATTGAAACTGCCGCGAAAATGAATGGTGTAGAAATGGCTGTTTGGAATGCCAGCGACAACCTGTTACAGATCAAATATAATCCTCAGAAAATACAACTGGAGTCTATTAAGAAAAACATTGCGCATGTTGGTCACGATGTAGACAACCTGGTTGCCGATGAAGAATCCTATGCTAAACTTCACGAATGTTGTATGTATCCACGCTTGGAAAATGGCAAAATCCCCGAAAAGAAAATTGTAACAACCGATAGCCATGACCATCCACATACTGTTACCGGTGTTGTCGTTGAAGAAAACGAAAAGGGGGATCTTAAGCCCATTATTGGCGCCAATCTACACTGGGCCAACCTTCCAACCAAAAACACAAGAACAAACGAAAATGGTGTTTTTAAATTGGACCATAAAGAAGGATTCAACAAATTGGTGGTAAGTTACGTTGGAATGAAACCTGACACCATCACCGTCAAAGATCTCCATGAAGTCATCATGATTACAGCAAAGGGAAATGTATTGATGGAAGTCGAGGTTAAAGGAACACGACGCTCAAATTACATCGACCGTATGACACCTGCACGACTGGAAGTTCTTACAGGAAAAGAGTTATTCAAAGCCGCTTGCTGTGATTTAAGCGAGAGCTTTGAAACCAATGCCTCCGTCGATGTCGTCAGTGCTGATGCGGTAACAGGCAGCAAACAGATTCAAATGCTGGGCCTTAGTGGTATTTATACCCAATTAACCGTTGAAAATTTACCCGGACCTCGTGGGCTCGCTTCTCCTTTAGGTTTAAATTCTATTGCAGGAACATGGATTGAATCAATTCAAATCGCGAAAGGTATCGGTTCCGTAGCCAACGGTTTCGAAAACATGGCCGGACAGATCAACGTCGAATTGAAAAAACCGCAAAATTCAGAAAGATTGTTTTTTAATGCCTATGCTAACAACATGGGACGCACAGATGTCAATTTAAATCTTTCACAAAAAATTGGTCAGCATTGGTCCACCGCAGTTCTGTTGCACGACAATTTCATGTACAATAAATCCATGAACTTTAGTCACAACGGATTTAGAGATGTACCTGTTGGCAATCTATTCTCTGGTGTCAACCGTTGGTTTTATGAAAACGGAAAAGGACTTATGGTACAATTTGGGGTAAAATATCTCAATGACGACCGTACAGGTGGGCAGATTGATTTTAACGAAAAAACAGATAAGGGTACTACGAATCGCTATGGTTTAGGATTTGATATTGAACGTGTAGAAGGTTTCGCTAAAATTGGTTACGTGTTCCCCGAAAATAAGCACCGCAGCATAGGTCTCCAGCTTGCAGGATCAAATTACAATCAAAAAAGCTATTTTGGGCTCAATAACTACAATTCGGAGCAACAAAATGGGTATGCTAACCTCTTATTTCAAGATATTATCGGGACAGTCGCTCACAAGTATCGCGTTGGTGCCTCCATTAATTATGACAATTACAATGAGTGGTATTTAAAAGATCAAAACTTCAAAAGGAAAGAAGTGGTTTCGGGAGCATTTGCAGAATATACCTATAGTCCATCAGAAAAATTTGATGCCATTATCGGTCTCCGCCAAGACTATAATTCCCTGTATGGTTGGTTTACAACACCACGCATCCATTTACGTTATGCACCGATTGCGGGAACAACGGTTCGAGCTAGCTCAGGAAGAGGTCAACGTACAGCAAATATATTTGCAGAGAATACGGCCGTTTTGGCAAGTAGTAGAAAATTGGTTATTCAATCGCCTAATATATACGATAAAGCTTATGGCCTACAACCTGAAGTCTCCTGGAATAGCGGAATAGCGATAGACCAAAGTATGCGAATCTTTGGACGTGAGGCTTCGGCATCCGTTGAATTTTTCCATAACAGCTTCTCTAATCAGGTCGTGGTCGATTACGAAAATCCCCGAGAGATCAATTTTTACAATTTGAATGGAAAATCTTTCTCCAATAGCTTACAAACAGAATTTCGCTTTATGCCAGCACCACATTTTGAAACGAGATTGGCCTATCGCTTACTTGATGTCCAAACTGATTTTGAAAGTGGCAGAAAGACCAAACCGCTATTGGCCAAACACCGTGGCTTTGTCAACCTAGCATATAATCACCATTCTGGCTGGAGTGTAGACTATACGCTGAATGTAGTTGGACAAAAACGCATTCCATCAACAGCAGAGAACCCCGTTGAATATCAAATGCCTACAGCATCAAAAGCTTATGCGACCATGAATGCGCAGATTAGCAAAACTTTTGGGAAAGACAAAAACTTCACTGTATATGTGGGCGGAGAAAATCTGTCTAATTATTTCCAAAATATGCCAATACTTGCAGCGGATCAACCCTTTGGAAACTATTTTGACACGTCGATGCTTTGGGGACCATTAACAGGACGCATGTTCTACACTGGGGTTCGTTATTTCATCAAATAACAGCTCAGCTAAAAAATCAATGAATAATAAAAAAGCGGCTTTTGCCGCTTTTTTACATTAACTTTTTCAATTCTTGATAAAGCTTTGCCGTTGGCAACCCGACCACATTATTATATTCTCCCTCAATTTTTTTTACGGCGATTAAGCCGATCCATTCCTGTATTCCATAAGAACCGGCTTTATCTAATGGTGAAAATTTAGTAACATAATGATCGATTTCATCCGCATCTAATTCGTAAAAATAAACAGTTGTCGTTTCGACGAAAGTACTAATCTTACCCTCCCATGAGATCGCTACAGCAGTCAACACCAAATGTTTCTTACCAGACAAGTTTGTTAAAGTTGTCCTGGCTTCCTGTTCATCTTTGGGCTTACCTAAAATTTCGCCTTTGTCCGAAACGACAATAGTATCGGCACAGATAACCAAACAATCGTCTTTATCTCTAAATGCCTCCACTTTACGAATAGCGATTTGGCGAACCACCTTTGCAGCCGATAAATTCGGATCCACGTATTCATCCGTCTCCCGAACGTCGACTTCAAATGTCAGCCCAAGCCCTGCTAACAGCTGTTTTCTCCGTGGAGATTGAGACCCTAATATAATTGTTCTATTTTTTAGATTTTTCAACATCCTTATATACTTTTCACTGTTTCATCCTCATACCAATTGCCTTGTACTTTCATGACCTTTTCAATCAATTCACGCACAACTCCCTTTCCACCACAAAAACCAGACACATAATGCGAAATTTTCTTGATCTCTTCTACTGCATCTGCCGGAGAAACCGCTACGCCAACAGACTTCATGCAGCTAAAATCAGGGATATCGTCACCGATGTACATCAACTGATTTAATTCAAGCTTATAATCATAAGCAAGTTCTTTCATTTTAGACAGCTTGTCAGTAACTTTTGAATATACTTCTTTGATTCCCAATCCTTTCATCCGCTGCTCGACCCCCTTCGAACCTCCACCTGTGATGATAAAAATAGGATAGCCTTTCTTGATCGCCAACTGCATCGCATAGCCATCTTTTATATTAAATGTACGTAATTGATGCCCTTCTTCATTAACTTGTACAGTACCATCAGTCAATACACCATCTACATCCAATACAAATGCTCTTATCGCTTTAAATTCGGTCAATACCATAAAAATTTATTTTTGTAAAAGTAAGGCATTTCAAGTAATAATTCGCGTAGCGATACCGATCTAATCGACGAGGCTGTCAGATAATTATTCAGATAAGCCAAAATATCATTTGTGTGTCACAACATAGTTGTATTAGCAACTTATTCGAAAAAATATTTGGATACTACTGTATATTTACCGTATCTTTGTTGAAGATAATTAAAGGTTATCTCACTATGAAACACTAACAATATGCAGTCAGAGAAGTTATTTGCTCGAAACGTGCATAAGATTTAAAAAACAATCATTTTTAGTTTTCATGGAATAACACGGCAACTAATTTAGTTTAGAAGCCCTTAAAGAGTCTTTTCATAATTTAGGTTTATAATTGGTTAGTAACGAACCCTGGTGCCCATCATCAGGGTTTTGTTTTTATATGTATTTTTTCATCTTCTATTAAATAGGGATCAAGGGATCAAGCAGAATTCTTGGGGGAATACAAAAAATTTCCTAGTTTAGTTTGTTTAATACAGATATCCCTTGCAAGACGCCGAACGTAAATTACTATCCCTATTGATGCCCGAAGGGCTTTTAGAATACTTTCAGATTTTAGAAGTCGATCAGGTTGACAATCAGCTCCACATTTATCTAGACGAGCTTAATATTGCTCCAACGGGCTATGAGAACAGCAAGTTGGAGTCAAAGGGCTTTATGCCTTCCACAGAGATTTCAGACTTTCCCATTAGAGGTCAGAAAGTTACTCTACATATCCGCCGCCGCCGCTGGACAGTGTTAGATACGGGAGATATTATCACAAGAGATTGGAACCTGGTGCGTGAGGGTACTCGAATGACGACTGAATTCGGGCTTTTTTTAAAGAAGATATTTGGATAACTATCCTGTAAGTGCCCAATTGGTAGGGTTATTCTTCCAGGTGGACGGCAAGCAACTTCAGGATCAATACAAGAACCATCTCAGTGACTTCCATGACTGGAGCCAAAAGCCACATGCAGAGCGATGGACTCTTTTCCCGGGGAACATCTCTGAACGCTTGAGCATCGATGAGACCAGTTTTAGCAACGGTGAATTATATACCATTGTTAGCAGTAAATCGGCAAAAGGAGGTAAAGGGACGATCCTAGCGACTATCAAAGGCACCAAGGCCGAAGATATCATCACTGTTCTTGAGTTAATACCTTTACGTTCAAGGAATAAGGTAAAGGAGGTGACCATGGATATGGCGCCGAACATGGCCAAGGCAATCCGTAGATGTTTCAGGAATGCCAGGCGTGTGGTCGACCGGTTCCATGTCCAAAAGTTAGCTTACGATGCAGTGCAGGAACTTCGTATTAAGTATCGTTGGGAAGTATTGGATGCGGAAAGCAAGAAGATAATGGAATCGCGAAAGGGAGGAATCCCATATGAACCCGAGTTGTTGCCTAATGGAGACACGCTCAAACAGCTACTGGCTAGATCCAGACACCTCTTGTTCAAGCACCCAAGCCGATGGTCCGAAAACCAGAAACACCGAGCTGAATTGTTGTTCATGCGGTTTCCCAAGCTAAAGCTCGCTTATGACCTTGGAATTGCTCTGGGTGACATATTCAATAAATGCCAGGACAAAAAGATAGCATTTACCAAACTTGGACTGTGGCATAATCAGGTTGAAAATGCGGGCATCGCTTCATTTGAGAGCGTAGCAAGATCCATTGCAGCGCATCATCAATACATTCTACACTACTTCGACAATAGAAGCACCAATGCTTCAGCAGAATCTTTCAATGCAAAGCTCAAAGCGTTCAGGAGTGTCTTTCGCGGTGTAAGGGACACCACATTCTTCCTATATAGAGTAATGAAATTGTATGCTTAAAAACTTCTCCTCCCCCAAACTTTCGGTATGATCCTTAAATAGACTTGACCGAACCATCTCCCTACCAACATATAGCTAAAAACAATTTTCAATCAATTTTTAGACAGTGATCAGTCACTGCTTATTCAGTTTATACTGAGTGATCACTGAACAAGCACTGAACAATCACTGAACGAGCACTGAACAAACACTGTTAAAATGCCTAATTTGATCACTACTTGATCCCTACTTGCTGCAACTCAGAATTAAAAGACAAAAAATGGTATGAGCTACGCTTACGTAACAAAAAATCGCTATTGCGCGGTAATCGATTATTTTGGGATACCTCTTGACTGTTTATAGGTTTGTTTCTATGCTGACTTTTGATTATTTTAGGAATAGCAAGTTTTTTTGTTATTTTACATATATCTTTTTCCCCAGGTACCATCGAAACACAATACCTACAGAAAAGTAAACGATAAACTCATTCTAACATGAATCGAAAAAATTATAGAAAGCAAATTACCATAGGAGTGATAATTTCTTTTTCGCTTATCTTCCTTTCAGCCCTATATTTTTTCATATCGCTGCATCATAATTTAAATAACGAGCGAAGTATTGTTCGTGTTGCCGAAAATAGATTCAATATTATTAATGAAATCAAATCAAGTGTAGACGAAGTAAATGACATCAAACTTGATTACCTGAATAAGAAAGACGCTTCACTATTTATTCCTTATAAAATGGAATTTAAAAAAATGGACGAACTGTTGCGATCTTTAAGTTTGAAAGATGATTTCTATCATGTTCAGCCAAACAGCACTGAAAACATCCGAAAAGATATCGTTGCATTTTACGACTTTGAGCAGGATATCGATCACACAGAGGAAACTCAATCCATATCCCATAATATTCACGAGCGAAAGGCCTCGATATTAAATCAGATCGATCTCATGTCGAGAGATCTATTAGACCAACGGGCAAGACTCTTAGAAAAATCTAGAAATGAACTGCAACTGGCCCAGTACATTACTTACCTTTTCATCGCCATTGGCTTAAGTGGCTTCTTCTATATTCTCGCTAAAATTTCCTCGATCTCTAGATTTCTGAGGTCTACAGTGAAAAGTCAACAAGAATCCAATAAAAGTCTCCAACTATTGCAAGAACAGACCAATGGTGATAACTGGATTTTGAATGCGATTAATGGCATTGACGAACAATTACGCGGTGACTATACAGACAAGAAAATTGCCGAAATAAGCCTACATGCTATTGCTTCCACGACAAAAGCATTAGGTGGGACGATTTACATTTTCGATGATAACTATCAGGAGTATCAGCTTTGCCACAAAATTGGTATTTCTTCCACACAGTATATCAAACGAACGTTTAAGGAAAACGATGGTATTTTGGGCGAAGTCGCAAACAATCATGAAGTCGTTAAAATAAAAGACGTCGACCACAAGCATCTTATCTTAGAAACCTCGTTATCCGATCGTTTAGAAGCCGAGATCTATATTGTACCCTTCTCTTATGAAAACCATTGTGTCGGTATCATGGAAATTTGTTGCCCCATTACCAATGAGAAAGACGAGCAACTACGATTTAACTTCCTGGATAAAGCAAAAGATAACATTGCCGTTATCATCAAAGTAGCCCAAACTCATGGGAAGCTTGCCGATCTTTATGAGGAACTTCAACAACAAACCGAGGAATTAGAGACGCAACAGGAAGAATTGAGAACAACAAATGAGGAGTTAATCCATAAGACACATTTGTTGGAGGCTTCTGAGGAAGAGCTTAGAGTACAGCAGGAAGAACTTATCCAAACCAATAATGAGCTTGACGAGAAGGCCAAATTACTCTTTGCCCAAAATGAAGATCTGGAAAAAGCCCGTCAGGCCATAGCGCAAAAAATAGAGGAAGTAGAGCTGTCCAGCAAATATAAATCTGAATTTATGGCCAATATGAGCCATGAACTGCGGACACCACTTAATAGTATTCTCATTCTTGCCAAATTACTTCATGATAATAAAAAGAAAAACCTCAGTGAGGACCAAATAAAGTATGCTTCTGTTATTCACAGTGCCGGTTCAGATCTCCTCCATTTAATTAACGAATTGTTGGATCTGGCAAAAATTGAATCGGGCAAAGTTGATGTCCAAAAAGAACGTATCAACACAAACTACCTTGTCAATTATATTAAAGATTTTTTCAATGATACCGCAGCGTCGAAAAATATTGATTTCCTACTCGATGTCAATGTAAATGCACCGCAGGAATTCATCGGTGATGAACATCGTATACAACAAGTCCTCAAGAATTTATTATCGAATGCCTTCAAGTTCACAGGTGAAAAGGGCGAAGTCTCTTTAGCGATAGAAGCTGAAGCTGAAAATCTTCTTTTTACGGTAAAAGATAACGGTATTGGCATTGCTCCAGAAAAACAAGAGCTAATTTTTGATGCTTTTAAACAGGAAGATGGCTCAACGAGTCGTAAATATGGTGGCACTGGTTTAGGCTTATCAATATGCCGCGAAATTGCTAGCTTATTAAAAGGGAAAATAAGCTTATCCAGTAAGGTTGGTGAAGGCAGTATCTTTACCTTCAGTATACCGCTGGAACAGGAAATTCCAGTCCCGAAAGTAACATCGATCGAAAAAGAAATTGATCCGCCGTCACAAATGCCGAAGGAAAATCCCATAGTCGAAAAAACGAAGTCGATCGACAACGATGGAAAACACAATAAACTTCTGATTATTGAGGATGATTTTATTTTTGCAGATATTCTAAAAGACTACGCCGAACAAAACGGCTACGATGTATACATTAGCTATGATGGGCAAGATGGGTTACAAAAAGCACAAAATTTACGACCTGCCGCAATTATCTTAGATATTATGTTGCCTAAAATGGATGGTTGGGAAGTTCTTCGAAACCTCAAAAAAATTGATAGTACCAAGGAGATTCCCGTACACATGATGTCCGCAGGAACATTTTTACATGATGAACCTATTTCTGCCGGAGCCATCGGATTTATGGCTAAACCTGTTTCAGAAGAATCTTTGGCTGAAACATTCTTAAAAATAAAAGCGTCGACTAGTCATCCATTGAAAAAAATTCTGCTGGTGGAAGATCAGGAAATCCAAAGCGATTTTATCAAACAATCTTTAGAAGAACAGCATATTCAGATATTTCAGGCCTTCAATGCGAAACAAGCCCTCGATCTATTAGATCAAGAGAAATTGTTTGACTGCATCATTATGGACCTGAATCTCCCCGATAAATCAGGCATTGAACTCCTAAATGAGATCAAATCGAACACTCAATTTAAGGATTTACCCATTATCATCAATACGGCAATGGAACTCACTACGGAGCAGACTTCCGAAATTCTGCATCATAGCCAGGCGATGGTCCTTAAATCAGCTAAATCAAATAATCGTCTGATTGATGAAGTTAATTTATTCTTAAATAAAATCCGCAGCAATAAGCACGAATACACGATGTTCAATCACTCCGGAGCCTCTGTAATTGCGGAAAACAATTTAGCTTCCAAAACCGTACTACTGGCAGATGACGATATGCGGAATATTTTTGCCCTGAGCACGGCGTTTGAAAGCTATGATATGAACATTGAAATCGCTAACAATGGTCAGGAAGCGTTGGATATTCTTGAACGAAATAAACAGATTGACCTTGTCTTAATGGATATCATGATGCCCGTTATGGATGGTTATGAGGCTATTGAAAAAATTAGGGCAAACAAGAAATTTGCAAACCTTCCTATTATTGCTGTGACAGCGAAAGCAATGAAAGGGGATAGAGAAAAAACAATTGCTGTTGGAGCAAACGATTACATTAGCAAACCGGTTGATGTCGACAAATTAATATCCCTAATGCGCGTATGGCTGAGTTAACCGATAAAAGAGTAGTAATGATAAGTTTTGAAGAGTTGGAAGAAGTTATTGATATAGTCAAAAATCTACACGGCTATGATGTATCCGGTTATACAAGAGCTTCTTTAAAAAGACGGGTGACTAGAATAATGGAACTTAACAAGCTCAATCTACAGGAGCTAAAATCCAATTTAATCAATCAACCCGGATTCAGCACCTATTTCCTGCAGGAAATTACAGTTAATGTGACTGAGATGTTTAGGGATCCCGATTTTTATAAAGCTGTAAAAACAGATGTATTTCCCTATCTCGCAACTTATCCGCATATAAAACTGTGGAGTGCCGGTTGTTCTACTGGCGAAGAAGTTTATTCGCTGGCCATCTTGTTAGAAGAAGCAAATCTTTACCCACGTGCGTTTATTTATGGCACCGACATTAACGGCAAAGTGTTAGAAAAGGCAAAACGCGGTATCTATTCTCTTGCAAAAGTGAAAGAATACTCGGAAAATTTTATCAAAACGGAGCCAAAAAACTCATTGTCGGATTATTATACAGCAATGTACAACGCCGCTACCATTAATAATAGTCTTAAAAAAAATGTCCTTTTCTCCATGCATAGCTTGGTATCCGATGGCGTTTTTAATGAATTTCAACTGATTACCTGCCGTAATGTATTGATCTATTTCGACACCGAATTGCAAAATAAAGTCCTGGATCTATTCTATCATTCACTTTGCCATTTGGGCTTTTTATGCTTGGGAGCGAAAGAATCTTTAATCAACTACAAAGACGCTGCTAAATTTAAGATCGTAAACAAGAAACAGAATATTTACCAAAAAATTGGGTAATACGTGATGGAAAGAAAAATTCTTTTGTTAGCGGGGTCTGCAGGTGGATTTAGTGTCATTCTAAATATCTTGAAGTCATTGGAACGGCCAATCCTTATACCCGTTATTGTCATTGTACATCGAAACCCCAAATATGCTTCTAGTATTGAGGACACGCTTTCCAAAGCACTTGTTCAAAAAGTAAAAACTGCAGATGATAAGGAAGCGATAGCAAATGGGACTATTTATTTTGCCCCTGCTGGCTATCACCTTTTAGTTGAACCAGATTATAGCTTTTCTTTGGATATCTCAGAACCTGTTCAATACTCAAGACCATCAATTGATGTGACTTTCGAATCCGTGGCCGAAATATATAAAGAAAATTGTACAGCTATCCTATTCTCTGGAGCGAATCAGGATGGTGCACAGGGATTATTAATGATAAAACAATACGGCGGGACGACTTTTGTACAAGACCCTGCCACGGCTGAAGTTCCCATCATGCCCGAAGCAGCTATTCAACTCGATGCACAGGAACGCATTTTGACCATTCAAGAAATAAAAGATTACATCAAGCAATTGACTTAAAATTGTATTTAGATTTGCTATAATGAAGAAGATAAATATATTGATTGTCGATGATAAAATTGAAAATATTATCAGTCTTACAGCACTGCTGGAGGATATCGAAAATATAAATATAGTGACGAGCACAGATCCCAACGAAGCTTTAAAAATCTGCTGGAAAGAGGATATTGATTTGGCGCTCGTTGACGTGCAGATGCCAGAGATCAATGGTTTTGAATTTGTTTCCTTCCTAAAGAAGAATCCGAAAACAAACCATATCATCCCCATTATGGTAACAGCGATTTCAAAAGAAGACAAATACCTCATTCAGGGACTTAATAGCGGCGCTGTGGATTATCTATATAAACCGCTTAACCCTGAAGCAACCATCGCGAAAGTAAAATCTTTTGTGCAGCAATTACTGATACAGCAGGAAATTAAAGAGAAAAACATTGCCTTAGAAGAATCAAAACAGGCTATTCTCAAAGCGAAAGAAGAGGCCGATCTTGCTCGAAAATCCAAGGAAACCTTTTTAGCCAATATGAGTCATGAGATCCGTACGCCTATTAACGGTATTATGGGCATTACACAGATGCTAAAAAATTCTCAACTGACGCTAGAACAAGAAAACTGGATTAACAAGCTGGATTCTGCCTCGCAAAATCTGCTCACTATTATCAACGATATATTGGACCTATCGAAAGTCGACTCAGGTATGATGAAACTTAACATGGAGTCAACATCAGTGCACGATATTACCGATGATCTAAACAACCTCTTTATTGATAAAGCCATCTACAAAGGGCTGAATTTTTCCATTGATGTGGACGATCGGATCACAAGTTATTTTCTGACAGATCCACTACGGTTGAAACAAATATTGACCAACTTTATCTCCAATAGTTTCAAATTCACCTCGGAAGGTTCTGTTGTATTAAAAATTCAGCTCCTAACTGAAGATAACCATAGCATCTGTTTACGATTTCAGGTGATAGACACAGGAATCGGCATCGTAGAAGATGCCCTGGAAAAAATATTTATTGCGTTTGAACAAGGAGAAGATAGTATAACCAAAAAATTTGGCGGTACTGGATTGGGCCTCGCAATTGTAAAACGTATTGCAGCGCTGCTCAACGGTCGGGTTTTTGCATCGAGTGAATATGGTAAAGGGAGTATTTTCTCTTTTGAATGTACTTTCGACAAAATCAAAGATAAACCCGTAGAAAAAGAAACGCAGATACTCTATACGGAATTGCCCAAGTTCAACTTCCCGATGGTGCTCATTGCTGAGGACAATGAATTAAACAGCTTTATGCTCGCGAATATCCTCAAAAGCTGGAATTGCGAAATTACTTTGGCGACGAATGGACTCATCGCACTAGAAGAAATCAATAAGAAAAAAATCGACCTGGTGTTTATGGATGCCCATATGCCGCTCATGAGTGGTTTTGAAGCGATCAAGGAAATACGTCGAAACGCGAATCCGATAATCGCAAACATGCCGATTATTTCCATTTCAGCATCTGTGCTCCAAGCCGAACAACAGGAAGCGCTCGATGCCGGAGCCAATGAAGTTGTCGGAAAACCATTCGATCCTATCAAATTGTATAAAACAATTGATACTTTATTGTCAAAATTGAAATGATAGTTTCAATTTAGCAATGAAATCATTAATTTTAGAACATAATCAAGATGTTTGATGTTATTTCTCATGAACGTGCTTCCAGAAAGGAATTACGTTCGTCATAACTTCATCACTAAACCGCTAAAGGCTGCGGAAATGCCTACAATAAATAAAAGATAAACAAACAATCATTCAAATGAAAAAACTTTTTATGATACCAGCAGTTGCAGTTGCTTTATCAATTGCGTCTTGTGGTGGAAACAGTGACAAGTCTGAAAAATCAACTAGTACAGAAGCGACAACTTCAACAGAAAGCCAAGCAACAGAAACAGTGCCTGGAATTGAAAACGTAGCTATTTCCAACAGCTTATCTTTAGAAGGTAACGATCAAATGAAATATAATAAGGATCTATTCCGTGTAAAAGCGGGTGAGCCAGTAGAATTATCTTTCAAAAATGCAGGTACTATGCCAAAAGAGTCCATGGGACATAACGTAGTTATCCTAAAACCAGGTGTTGACCTTCCAACTTTTGGTGCTGAGGCTGCTGCAGCTGCTGCAGACGAATATATTCCAAAATCAGCTTTATCTTCAATTGTTTCCCACACAAAATTATTGGGACCTGGAGAAACTGATAAAATCACTTTTACGCTTGAAAAAGGAGTTTATACGTTTATCTGTAGCTTCCCTGGTCACTATGGTGTCATGCAAGGAAAAATTGTTGCAGAATAATAATCAAATAAAAAAGGATATTCAAAACATGAATATCCTTTTTTGATTTATACCCAAGCAGGCATCAATACATTTCTCCCTACGGTGCATAATTTCCATTCTTTTATCAAAAAAATGTAAAGTAAGGCCCTTTGGCCACAAATCGTAAGTTTTGATTTCCTATCCCATTAATAATCATTAAATTTGTGGTACAAAAAAATAAAACGTAATCAATGCAATACGACGTAATTGTAATCGGAAGTGGTCCAGGCGGATATGTAGGAGCTATCCGTTGTGCCCAATTAGGATTAAAAACAGCTGTTATTGAAAAATATAGCACATTTGGTGGTACTTGTCTTAACGTTGGATGTATTCCTTCAAAAGCGCTTTTAGATTCTTCGGAGCATTACCACAATGCTGCGCATAATTTTGATGCATTTGGCATCAGCTTAAAAGACCTGAAAGTAGACATGGCAAAGATGATTGCTCGTAAAGACGATGTCATTGCTCAAAATACTGCCGGTATCACCTTCTTATTCAAGAAGAATAAAATTGACAGTTTTCAGGGTGTGGGTTCATTTGTGGACAAAAACACCATCAAAATAACGAAAGCAGATGGTTCGACAGAGCAGATCACTGGTAAAAATATAATTATCGCAACGGGATCGAAACCGACTTCATTGCCTTTCCTACCTGTAGATAAAAAAAGAATCATTACCTCAACCGAAGCACTTAACCTAAAAGAGATTCCAAAACACCTTATTGTCATTGGTGGTGGTGTGATAGGTTTGGAACTAGGTTCTGTTTATGCTCGTTTGGGTTCAAAAGTTTCTGTTGTTGAATTTGCAAAATCTATCATCGGTACAATGGATGGTGGCTTAGGAAAAGAACTACAACGTGTTTTGAAAAAATCATTGGGCATGGAGTTCTATTTAGGCCATAAAGTGACCGGAGCTTCCGCAAAAGGTAAAGTGGTAAAAGTAACTGCTGAAGATCCAAAAGGACAAGAAGTCACTTTAGAAGGCGACTATTGTATCGTAGCCGTTGGTCGTACCGCATATTCTGAAGGCTTAGGACTAGAAAATATCGGCATCACAGTAGAAGAAAGAGGCAAGAAAATCCCTGTTAATGCCCATCTGGAAACAGCTGTACAAGGAGTCTTCGCAATTGGTGATGTGATCACTGGAGCAATGTTGGCACACAAAGCTGAGGACGAAGGTGTCTATGTTGCAGAATATATTGCAGGTCAAAAACCACATATTGATTATAACTTGATTCCAGGTGTTGTTTATACTTGGCCTGAAGTTGCTTCTGTTGGAAAGACTGAAGAGCAACTTAAAGAGGCCGGTGTAAAATACAAAGCTGGATCATTCTCGTTCAAAGCTTCTGGTCGTGCAAAAGCATCAGGTGACACAGATGGTTTTGTGAAAGTCCTAGCTGACGCTACTACTGATGAGGTATTAGGCGTACATATGATTGGACCACGTGCGGCAGATATGATTGGTGAGGCTACTGTAGCTATGGAATACCGCGCATCTGCAGAGGATATCGCTCGTATTTGCCATGCACACCCAACCTATACTGAAGCAATCAAAGAAGCAGCACTTGCAGCAACCGCGAACAGAGCAATACACGCTTAGGCGATAAATATCGAATACTCAAGGGGAAAAGGAAACTTTTCCCCTTTGTCATAAATACCTATACACGATGAATTTTTATACAAGAAAATGGGTCAAACCCGAAGACCTAAATCCTAATGGAACATTATTTGGTGGAACTTTATTACGATGGATTGATGAAGAAGCGGTCATCTATGCTATCGTTCAATTAGGAAATCCCAAAGTGGTTACGAAATTTATTTCAGAAATAAACTTTGTAAGCTCAGCCAAACAAGGCGATATTCTCGAACTGGGTATTGAAGCGATCAATTTTGGAACAACATCGTTAACGATGCGCTGCGAGGTACGTAATAAAATATCCAGGAAAACAATTCTATCGATCGATAAATTGGTTTTTGTAAACCTGGATGAAGATGGTAACCCCGCTCCTCATGGAAAGGATAGTATTACCTATGCGTATATGGGTATTGAGAAGACAGGTAGAGATGATTAAACATCTCTCTCCTGTCTTTATTTAATTTGGTATCTCCCCCCTACCTAACCCTTTGCAAAAATTCAGGCATTTGTATTTTTACAGAAAATTAAGACCGCTATTTTTTCCTTTTCTCCCCCCTACCTAACCCTTTGCAAAAATTTATGCATTTGCATTTTTTTAACAAACTATGATTTCTGTCTCTTTCCTTCAATTTCTTTTTTAAGATCCAATTCTACCCAAAAGCCAAAAATAGGGATCAAAGAAGCCAAGAAATATTTCACGGCCTTTAATATAGGCCACTTGTATTCTATAGTTGACATGATCAGCATAACGACGAAGATAACGACAAAGAAGCCATGAATGGAACCGGCTATTTTGACTGCTTCGGGGATTCCCGCGAAATATTTCAACGGCATGGCAATAAAAAACAAGCAAATGGTGGAGATTGCTTCCCACAGGGCGATCTGTCTGAATATTCTTAACATAATGATAAACTGTGTATTGTGAACTTCAAAAATAAGACTCTAAAAACGCTTTAACTATTATTTTTCCCCCTTTGACCAGGATGTGACATTCAGCTAGAAACAGCGACAGTGTTTTATCAGAAACCGCCAATTTTACAATAAATAGTTCATATTCATCAGAAAAAATGCGTACTTTTGAATGAATATATGCTTCACAGATTTTGTCATTTGAAGCTATAACACTCAACTACAGAATATTTATTTATATGAATTACGACATCATTGTAATCGGTAGTGGTCCAGGCGGGTATGTTGCTGCCATTAGAGCCGCTCAGTTAGGGTTCAAAACAGCGATTATTGAACGCGAATCATTAGGCGGAATCTGTCTAAACTGGGGCTGTATCCCTACAAAAGCATTATTGAAAAGTGCTCAGGTATTTGAATATTTAAACCATGCCGCTGATTACGGCATCAATGTTCAAGGTGGTGAGGCTGATTTTGACGCTATTGTCAAAAGAAGTCGCGGGGTTGCTGAAGGAATGAGTAAAGGTATTCAGTTCTTGATGAAAAAGAATAAAATCGACGTCATCAATGGAACTGCAAAAATTAAAAAAGGTGGTAAAATCGATGTAAAAGGTGCAGACGGTTCTACTAAAGAATATTCGGCAACACATACCATCCTAGCGACTGGTGCACGTTCACGTGAATTGCCTAATTTACCTCAAGATGGTAAAAAAATCATCGGCTACCGTCAGGCAATGACGCTTCCTAAACAACCAAAATCTTTAGTTGTTGTTGGCTCAGGTGCTATCGGTGTTGAGTTCGCTTATTTCTATAATGCAATCGGAACAAAAGTAACTATCGTAGAGTTTATGGATAGAATCGTTCCTGTTGAAGATGAAGAAATTTCAAAACAATTAGAGAAAAGCTTAAAGAAACAAGGTATCACCATCTTAACGAAATCTGAAGTTCAATCCGTTGACACAACAGGTGAGTTGAGCAAAGTTTCTATCAAAACAGAAAAAGGTACTGAAGTTATCGAAGCAGAGATTGTATTATCGGCTGTTGGTATCGCTCCAAATATCGAAAATATCGGCTTGGAAGAGGTTGGTGTAAAAACTGATCGCGGCCGTGTTGTTGTAGATGATTTCTACAAAACAAACATCGAAGGTGTATATGCGATTGGTGACATTGTTAAAGGCCAAGCCTTGGCTCACGTTGCCTCAGCAGAAGGAATCACTTGTGTGGAAAAAATCAAAGATCTACATGTTGAACCTATTGACTACAATAATATCCCCGGCTGTACATATTGCTCCCCAGAAATTGCTTCTGTAGGTTATACCGAAAAAGCGGCGAAAGAAGCTGGCTATGAAATTAAAGTTGGTAAATTCCCATTCTCAGCTTCAGGAAAAGCGTCAGCTGCTGGTGCGAAAGATGGCTTTGTTAAAGTTATCTTTGATGCTAAATATGGTGAGTTCCTAGGCGCACACCTTATCGGAGCCAATGTTACAGAAATGATTGCGGAAGTTGTTGTGGCCCGCAAACTGGAAACAACAGGTCATGAAATGATTAAAACGATCCATCCTCACCCAACAATGAGTGAAGCGATTATGGAAGCTTGTGCTGATGCTTACGGTGAAGTGATCCACTTGTAGTATTAAAACAAATAAAACTAAAAAGGGGAAAAT
>NZ_DJTD01000038.1:46772-125667 GCF_002440385.1 Sphingobacterium sp. UBA6317
ATTTTCCCCTTTTTAGTTTTATGATCGAATGGTTAATAGCGATTACATAACCAATCGCGACTTAAAGACGATCTGTTGATCGACAATTTCGGTGTTGTCAATGCGTTCAAATAAAATTTCAGCCGCTTTACGCGCTTGCATTCCCGGAAATTGCTCTATGCGTCCCATTGGTGGATTTTCCATGTATTGCCATAAGGGATAGTTGGCATAACTAATAAAGAAAATATCTTGATTTAAGACAAGCCCCTTTTGTCTGGCCGCTTTCATCAAATCAAGTGTAACAAAGTCATTAAAAGATATAATTGCAGAAGGTCGCTCAGACATCGCAAATATACTATCCATAGCCTTTTCATTTCCTTCCGTACTCAGGTCTGTTTCGATGATATTCTTTTCTAAAATATCCATCCCATTCCTTTTCATGGCGGATAGATAAGCTACTTTTCGATCTTCACTAGCTGGCAAGGTTTTTGGCCCATTTACAAGCGCAATAACTTTATGTCCACGCGCGACAAAAGCATCCACAGCTTCGTTCATACCCGTAGAAAGATCGCTTTGTACTTTATTGATATTGGGTAAGCTAGGCACACAGTCAAAGAAGACAATCGGGATACCAGACGCTTCCAATTTTTCAATAAACTCCAAATTGGTCGTCTTCTTCCCTATAGACATCAAAATCCCATCGACACGATGGTTTTTAAATGTTTTCAAGATCTGTTCTTCTCGATCAGGATCGTCCAATGATTGTCCCATCAAAACAGTATATCGGTGTTCTGACGCAACATTTTCAATTTCACTGATCGCAAAAGAAAAAAATGGTTCAGACAAACTCGGTAAGATAACAGCAATCGTAAAAGTTTTACGCTGCTTGAAGAATATAGCCGTTTGATTGGGTTCATAATTCAATTCTTCGGCCATTTTTTTTACGCGCATTGTTGTTACCAATCCAATACTAGGATGATCATTCAATGCTCTAGAAACCGTCGAAGGACTGATTTTCAGCTTCTTGGCAATTTCTTTAATCGTGGCAGGCTTGTTCACTTTATTCATAAATCCAAGGGCTTTATATAAAAATAGGGCTTTTATATCCCTAATCATAATTTTTTCTCAACAATATCGAAAACGACTTTAATAACAATTATTGTTGGTAGATTCAACAAAGATACTGACTGTAAAGTTAGTCTACAAATTGAATTGCGGTCGTGTCTACCGTAAACTCATCGGCGAGGAACTCCAATGGATCAATTCCCCTAAAAACAAGTTCATCCTTAAAGTAAACTTTTATATCATCCCCATATTCACCCCAATCCACAAATTTGACTTTATTGAGTTGTTCTAGCGGATTTCCTTTCGTCAAAATACAAACATGTTTATCTGCGGCTTTTAACTGCCTAAACAGCGTATGAATATGATCAAACAAATGTAACCGTAGCGGCAAAATTGCATTGACATGAAGCCGCTCAAAATTCTCCTTATATTTTTGATCAAATCCAAAAGTTTGCTGCGCATGTTCGAACAATAAATTCTCACCTTGATGCTCGAGGTGATTTTTCATAAATTGAACCAAATCTGCTTGAGCCGGAACAGTCTCTGTAAATTCTATAAAATTAGCAAAAAGATAATATACTTGAAGTAAGTAATCCTTTTTAGGAAAAACAACGTCATCTAATTCAAAAACATATACCTTTTTTTCTTCTGGGAACATCATGATATGTAAAAGCTTAAAATTAAGGGCTGTGTCGACAGGGTTAAAACCTGAATAACACTAACCACAAAAATAAGATTCTATTTGGATACACAGATTAATGCTAAATCCTCCCCGGAATCCGAAGCAACAAACAATCCATCCAGTGATCTTTCGAAAGTCGCTGAGTCCAATAAATCGTTGCCCTTTGACAGAAGTCTATAAGGCAAATCAGCTGGTGGATTTTCCATAACAGGAATAGCTTCAAGCAGATCCTTATCGGGGACAAGAACTGAAATCTGATATTCCTCAAATAAAACTTTGGCTGCAGCCAAGGGTTCCAGTTCAAAACCACCTAAAGGCAGCACATAATCAACCTGTTGGTCTAAGCTTAATTTGAGTACCTCGTGTGCAAAAGTTGGAAGAAGGCCTTTCGGAATTCTGGCATATTTCCCCGATGCTAAAAGCAATTCGGGAATATCTTCTGAACTTGCATATACTATTTCGAAATCAGCACCAAGTCTTTTCGCGATACGCATCGCCAAAGGTCTGGTTCCGAAAGTTATGAGTATTTTCTTCATTAAAAATATAGTTATAATCCGGATTACTGTTACACGACTAACCCATCGCGCATATGAATCGTTCGATCCGAAATTCGGGCAAGTTCCTCATTATGGGTAACGATAATAAATGTCTGCTGAAATTTATGTCTAAGATCAAAAAACAATTGATGTAAAGCGGCAGCATTCTCCGAATCGAGATTACCCGAAGGTTCATCTGCCAAAATAATGGAAGGATCATTGATCAGAGCACGAGCCACAGAAACACGTTGTTGTTCTCCGCCAGACATTTCAGCAGGCTTGTGATCAATACGATGAGAAACCCCTAATAGTTCAAGCAATTCTCTTGCTTTAGCTTCCGCCTCGGACCTCCCCTTTCCTTGAATAAAAGCTGGAATACACACGTTTTCCAAGGCTGTAAATTCAGGCAGCAAATGGTGAAATTGAAAAACAAAACCAATATGTTCATTTCGGAAAGCACTGAGCTTTTTAGCATTCAATTTTTGAACATCAACACCATTGATGAAAACCGCTCCCTGATCAGGCTTATCCAAGGTACCAATGATGTGCAACAGTGTACTTTTACCAGCTCCTGAAGCACCAACAATACTGACGATTTCCCCTTTTTCAACAGCGATATCAACACCTTTCAAAATTGGTAATGACCCATAAGCTTTGTGAATTCCTTTGGCATGTAACATCATAGGACAAAGATAAATAAATTTACGATACCACGAGTTTGAATAAATAAGCTGTTATTTCTCTATTCCAGCCATTTTATTTTGTCTAAATGTCAAAAAATAGATAAAAGAGCAACTTATCCCTTGTCTTATCCCCCAAAAAATTATATTTTTACGCCAAATATTTTTGCAAATGAACATTCACGAATATCAAGGAAAGCAAATACTAAAGAGCTTTGGTGTGCGCGTACAGGAAGGTATCGTAGCAGATACTCCAGAGCAAGCTGTGGAAGCGGCCAAAAAAATGAAAGAAGACTACAATTCTGATTGGGTTGTTGTTAAAGCTCAAATTCACGCTGGTGGCCGTGGTAAAGGTGGTGGTGTCAAGTTAGCTAAGAACTTAGATGAAGTCAAACAAAGAGCAACTGACATCATTGGCATGCAATTGGTAACGCCTCAAACTGGACCTGAAGGTAAAAAAGTAAACAAAGTTTTGGTAGCTCAAGACGTTTATTATCCTGGCGAGAGCGAAACAAAAGAATTCTACATGTCTGTATTATTAGACCGTGCTAAGGGACGTAACATCGTTATGTACTCTACAGAAGGTGGTATGGACATCGAAGAAGTTGCAGAAAAAACACCACACTTGATTTTCAAAGAAGAAATCGATCCAAAAGTAGGCTTACAAGGATTCCAAGCACGTAAAATTGCTTTTAATCTTGGTCTTTCTGGTGCTGCACACAAAGAAATGGTGAAATTTGTTGCCGCTCTTTACAAAGCATACGATTCTACAGACTCTTCTATGTTTGAGATCAATCCGGTATTAAAAACTTCAGACGACAAGATCTTAGCAGTTGATGCGAAAGTAAATCTTGATGAGAACGCTTTGTACCGTCACCCAGATTACGCTGCTATGCGTGACGTAACTGAGGAAGATCCAACGGAAGTTGAAGCTGGTGAATCAAACCTAAACTACGTTAAATTAGATGGTAACGTAGGTTGTATGGTAAATGGTGCTGGTTTAGCAATGGCTACAATGGATATCATCAAATTAGCTGGTGGTGAACCTGCAAATTTCTTGGACGTAGGTGGTACTGCAAATGCTGAAACTGTAAAAGCTGGTTTCAATATCATTTTAAAAGACCCTAACGTAAAAGCGATCTTAATTAATATCTTCGGTGGTATTGTTCGTTGTGACCGTGTTGCTCAAGGTGTAATTGATGCTTACAGCGAAATCGGTAACATCCCTGTTCCAATCATCGTTCGCCTTCAAGGTACGAATGCTGAAGAAGCGAAAAAATTAATTGATGAGTCCGGTTTACAAGTTTATTCTGCAATCTTATTGAAAGAAGCTGCTGAATTGGTAACGAAAGTATTGAAAGGTTAATTCCTTTAATCATCATAACAAAAAACGCGGACTAGTTATAGTCCGCGTTTTTTGTTTCTACTCTTCCTATCGTTCGCCACACAGACAAAAAGTTCTCTTAGCAAACCTATATTCCGTAGCAAAACGAGCTGTGTGCCATTTCCCAATCTTGGAGTTTTCACCTGTCTTTATTTCAACATATATTTTCCTTGTGCAGGTTAACGAACCATCTTTAAGTGAATTAAATCAACATTTATAACCAATAAACCAACAGAATAGCTTATTTTTGTATTGCTTTTTTAACAAAGCATCTTTTACAAGTCAATCTCCAAAAATTAAGATGGAACACACAAGAATAAAGGAACTATTGAATGCCACAGAATTTGGCAAAGAGGTCGTTGTTAAAGGTTGGGTAAGAACTTTCCGCAACAATCAGTTTATAGCAATCAATGACGGTTCGTCAATCAATAATATTCAAGCAGTTGTCGATTTTGAAAATACACCTGAAGATATCTTAAAACGTATCACCACTGGAGCCGCAGTTCGCGTAAAAGGTCAATTGATAGAATCACTGGGTAAAGGGCAAAAAGTTGAGGTTAAAGCTACTGAAGTTAGTATTATTGGCGACTCTGACCCCGAAAAATATCCATTACAACCCAAAAAGCATAGCTTAGAATTTTTACGTGAAATTGCACATTTGCGTTTCCGTACCGGAACATTCAATGCGGTATTCAAAGTGCGTAATGCTTTAGCATTTGCGGTACACAAGTTTTTTCAGGAAAACGACTTTGTCTACATGCATACACCAATCATCACAGGTTCGGATGCGGAAGGTGCTGGAGAAATGTTTCAGGTTACAACCCTGGATTTAAAAAACCCGCCACGCAAAGAAAATGGAGATATCGATTTCAAAGAAGACTTCTTTGGAAAACCGACGAACCTTACTGTATCGGGCCAATTGGAAGGTGAGCTTGGTGCCATGGCATTTGGAAACATCTATACGTTCGGTCCGACATTTAGAGCGGAAAACTCAAATACAACACGTCACTTAGCCGAATTTTGGATGATCGAACCTGAAATGGCTTTCTATGAATTAGAGGACAATATGGACTTGGCCGAAGCTTTGCTGAAATATGTGATTAAATATGCTTTGGAAACCTGTCCAGAAGAAATTGAGTTCTTAACCAATCGTTTGTTGGAAGAAGAGAAATCTAAGCCTGCTGCAGAACGTTCAGAATTAAATCTTGTTGAGAAATTAAACTTCGTATTAACAAACGATTTTGAACGCGTTACCTATACCGATGCCGTTGAAATATTAAAGCGTAGCAAACCAAACCAAAAGAAACAATTCAAATATTTAATTGATGATTGGGGTGCTGATTTACAATCGGAACACGAACGCTACTTGGTTGAAAAACACTTCAAGAAACCTGTTATCTTAACAGACTATCCGCGCGAAATCAAGTCCTTCTATATGAAGCAAAATGAGCCGGATGCGCAAGGAAGAAACACCGTACGTGCCATGGATATTCTTTTCCCAGGTATTGGTGAAATGGTCGGTGGTTCGCAGCGTGAAGAAAATCTTGATCGCTTACTCGATCGCATGGCTGAAGTTGGTATTCCTGCAGAAGAAATGGAGTGGTTCTTGGATACACGCCGTTTTGGATCGGTACCGCATTCAGGATTTGGCGTAGGTTTTGAACGCCTCGTTTTATTCACGACAGGAATGACCAATATTCGCGACGTCATTCCATTCCCACGTACGCCGAAAAACGCAGAATTTTAATATAAAGAACAACAGCCAAAACAAAATATTTTGGCTGTTGTTCTTTTAGATATAGCGTATCTGAATGCAGATAATAACCATTGCCCTATTGACATCCTACAACAGCGGCTAAGATTAAACCTAATTCAGGTACTTAACAAAAATAGAAAATGCTTATTAAGATATATAACGACAATCCTAACCCTAAGGCAATAGAACAGGCGGTTGATATTCTACGGCGTGGAGGTGTAATCATCTACCCTACTGATACCGTATATGGTATCGGCTGTGATATCACGCAACAAAAAGCCATAGAACGAGTATGTGAAATTAGAGGTCTAAAACCAGAAAAGGCCAATCTATCATTTATATGCTATGATTTAACAGATATTTCGCAATACACAAAATCCTTCGATACCTCCGTATTCCGTGTATTAAAAAAAGCCTTGCCTGGACCTTTTACCTTTATTTTTAACGCAACAACTAAAGTCCCTAAGCTACTAAGTTCCAAAAAGAAGACTGTGGGTATACGTGTGCCAGACAATAATATTGTTCGTGAAATTGTCAAACAATTAGGCAACCCTATTGTGACAACCTCCATTCACGATGAAGATGAAATTATTGAATATTCTACTGATCCCGAATTAATTCATGAAAAATACGAAGATCTAGTTGATGCTGTTATTGATGGCGGTTATGGCGATAATGTCGCATCTACCGTGGTCGATCTTACAGAAGGAACTTTTGATGTTATTCGTGAAGGAAAAGGTGATTTGGAGCAATTCCTATAAAATCAACTTTCAATAGATACTCCCCTTATTAACTATTTGCAAAATTCCCAACAACAGCATTGTTGGTAATTTGTGTATAAACTACCCCCATCAACATACTTATCAACAAAACAGGCTACTTATTAACACAAGAAATGTTAATAAGTAGCCTGCCGACCTATATACATTAACATAAAATGTGCATAAGTACTCCTTTATCAACACTTAATTGTTAATAACGCAAACCAAAAGGATTCAAAAAAACAACAAAATGTGTAAAACTAAGGGGTTATACACATAAAAATGTGCATAAGATAACATTCATCGACAAATTTGTTAAATATCGTGTTTATAAATAAACTATACTAACAGATCCCTGTGGAAAGTTAAGAACGATACGCTACCCGTCTTTTTATCGCTATATTGAAAAGTTCAAATCCGCGCTTTGTTTCTATCAGTAGTTTTCCCAGAAAAGGAACCAACAATCCAGAAAACAATTCACCTTGGACAAATCTAACTTGCGTAGCGCCCACTTGCTCTAACCTAAAATAATGCTCGCCATCAAAAATACCTGGAAAGAATAAATCTCCTTTCCAGCGCAGCTCGCTATTCTGTTCAATAGACAGGAATTTTGGATTCATTTTGATCTTGAATCCGTTTGGTTGTTCTAAAAGGACTTTGCAGCGTTTTCCGACTACCGGTTGCTTTTCAAACTGTTTGATTGTTGGGCTCCATTGGGAATAAGCCTTAAATTCACTTAATACCTGCCAAACCTCTTCTGCTGTTGCATCAATGAGAATACTCGTTTCAATCTTTTTCATTTTGTACTTTTTATCGCTGAAACGACAAAATAGCTCAAGCTTCTTCAGCTGTCTTCAAATAACGATAAAACGTATGTGATGCTATTCTAGTTTCATCTTAATTTCAATTATTACAGCTACAAACAAACTATTCCAAGCTTATTATGAACCGTATAAATACATAAAATTTTGGTTACGTGTTCGATTAAGCAAGTTGTTCGTTAACAGCTACAAGACAAAACTAGAAAAAGACAGGCAGCTCGCTCTTGACTTTTATCAAGAACTTATTTTTGTTCGAATACGACTCAAGGTTTCTGGGCTCATACCCAACACGGAGGCGATATATTGAAGGGGAACTTGTTGGAATAATAATTTATGTTGTTCAAAGTATTGGACATACCTTTCTTCCGCTGTTAGACAAATAAAATCCGAGATTCGCTGCTCCATGGTACAAAAGCATTTTGCCAAAAAAGCCTTCTCAAATTTATTCCATTCCACAATTTCGGATTCCATTCGCTGGTAATCGGACTTTGACAAACGGTATACCGTACAATCGCTAATGCATTGGAAATTCCATATGGAAGCCCTGTCAAACATGAAAGAAGCAAGATCTGTCACAAAATGATTCCTTGTACCTATCCATTGCGTAAACTCTCCTTTTTTTGACCAAGCATATTGACGGATTAATCCGGATTCTATCACAAACAGATTGGAAGAGTAATCGCCCGCCTTGATCAGATATTCACCTCGTTTTAATTCAATACGCTCGAAGTTTGAGAAAAGTTTTAAGGCACTAGCCTCAGAAATAGGAAAAAAATCTTGAAAGAGTTGATCTAACATGAAAGGAGGTTTTATAAAATCACGACTTCTTCAATAATGACGTGACCTACATATTCATTTACCCTTCCTAGAATTTGTCTTCGCATAAGCGCCAATTCATTCTTAATCACAGCAGACTCCACACGTACGAACAGTTTTTTATCACGAACATATAGCTGCTGTGTGCGATTAGCGATAGCTTTACCAATCAATTGAGGCCAAACAGATGCGATCGAAGTTTCATCAAATTTTCTTCGTAGTTTATAAGCCTCAAGAAGACGCTCAACCCCCTCCTTAATTGTCATATCGTCGCTTGATCGAATGAATTCCAGGCTTTTTTTAGTTTGCTTCTTATACATTGACTTGTCCTCCTTCAATATCAAATATACGAACAGGTCGGCTGATTTCGTCAAAGATTCGCTGAATTCTCACGGAATCCGTATCTGTCAGGAAAATCTGTCCAAAATCATCTTCTGAAACCATTTGCATCAATTTATGTGTACGGCGATCATCAAGTTTATCAAAGATGTCATCCAAAAGAAGTAGGGGCTTAAAACCCTTTTTCTGCTGGAGATAAGAATATTGTGCAAGCTTCAGGGCAATTAGAAAAGATTTTTGTTGGCCCTGAGAACCAAACTTCTTTAAAGGCATTCCACCGTGAATGGTAAAGATCAGATCATCTTTATGTATTCCTTGCGTTGTGCGTTCCAGCATACGGTCACGTTCCAAATTCTTCTCCAAAATATTTAGAAAAGAATCTGTCATTAAAGGCGATTCATATTGTAATTGAACAGACTCTGCATCCTCGGTGAGGAACTGATAGTGTCGGTCAAACTCCGGCTGAAACTCCTCCATAAAAGACCTTCTTTTTTGAAAAATAATATTTCCAACTTCTTCAAGTTGAAAATTGAGAATTTCGATTAGGCCAAGATCCAATACACTGGTTTGACGTGCTTGTTTAAGGAGACTGTTACGTTGGGCTAAAAACTTATTATAAATAATCAGGGTATCTAAATATTTATTATCTGTTTGGGAAATCACATTATCCACAAACTTTCTACGCTCTTCACTCCCATCTGTAACGATGATGCTATCGTTTGGGGATACCATGACCAAAGGAAATAAGCCGATATGATCAGCCAGTCGCGGGTAATCCTTCTTATTTTTTTTAAATTGTTTTTTCTGATTTTTTTTTAGGCTACAAGAAATGAAATCACTAATGGATTCTTTATCAAATTCACCCTGTACCATAAACCAATCATTTCCTGATTTGATATGCTGCGAATCAATTGGATTGAAATAACTTTTACAGAGTGATAAATAGTGAATCGCATCCAAAAGATTGGTTTTACCAACACCATTATTCCCTGTAAACGCATTTACCTCGGGGAGAAATTCCAAAGATGATTCCGAGTAATTCTTGAAATTTAGAACAGAAAGTTGCTTCAGCCACATAGCACAAAGATACGCTATTTGGATTGCTAAAAATTATTTTATTTCCTCAAAATCCACAAACTCACCAGCAGTTTCAGTCCCTTTGCGTTCAGGGCTTTCTTTCGGTGGAATGTAATCGACATGTACCTTACCTTCGGGCTGAGACCTTTTACTTTCCTGTTGCCCTTGACCATTAAATTCATAATAAAAGGTACCACCTGATCCTTGGCTACCGTATGCTCCACCCTGCTGCTGCGCTTTTTTCATCAACTTTTCAGCTGCTTTACGCATTGCAAATGGTAAAAATAATCTAAATAAGAATCTTACTACAAAGTAAACAGCGAATGTAATAAGTATAAATTTTAAAAATGCCATAGTTAATTCGTTGCTATTTTATCAAATTTAACCAATAACTCGATAAACTGTTGTCTTTAAAATGTCAGATAAGAATTTATTAACAAATTTTAAGACTTTCCTAATCGCGCTTTTGTTTCCATAATAATTCGATAGAGCTCTTCCTGGCGCTGTGTACCCAACACGTAGGTAAGACCATCTTTATCTGTTAAAAAAACAGCATTTTTGCCTCCAGCGAAGAATTTAATCTTTCCTTTAGTGTGCAGATTATAAACAGGATTATTGAAAAAGAATGTATTATAAGGCGCCTTTTCTATTTTTGTAATGGAGGCAAGATCGATTTTGACGACTCGAGTAGACCATAGTCCACTAATAAGTATATGGTCTTGAAATACTTCCGTACGAAATAATACCATATACATCATGACAATAGATGTGATGATAATCCCTACTCCTACAATAAAGAACAATTGGCTCGATATCAAATGGTCTAAATTCAAATAAAATGCCGTAAAACAAAAAAGTACGAGCACTAAACGCACGCTGATCCAAACACGGTCACGACCTAAATATTGATTTTCCGAATAGAGTACACCTTCTTTCATTTACTTAAGATTTAGCTATTAATTTGGAGACTTCGCACCATTGTCTCTTACTATTTGAACTCCTCATTAGTATCATTTTTGCTGCTATAGATTTTGTATCATTCAGGATCCTTCCATCATTTTTAGCAGCAACAATTTTTCTTGCTAATCAGTTCTGCAAACTAAAGTAAGGACTTTTTTTGTATTGGCGGTAATTTTATAACGATTGTCCATGCGATAATTGGCTACCCAAAGGATATCTCCATTTCCATTCACCACGATCGGGATATTTTCCTTTTCAAATAAGCTGATCTTCTTATTGATAAAAAAATCACTCAACTTCTTGCGCCCTTCCATACCTAAAGGATAGAAGCTATCGCCAACTTTCCATGATCGAATCGTGAGCGGGAAAACTAATACATCATAATCCAGCTTTGCAACCTCACTCGCTTTGACAATAGCTAGATCCGCAGAAACATTGGCATGAAAACAATAGTGTTTCCACTCCACAGTTGAAGTTTCGGAAGTGATTAAAGCCTCATCTGGTGAAATAAATTCCTTTTCACGAATAAAAAGTTCATTTCTATCCAGGAGCATATGGTAGGCATCGGATTGAAAAATACGTCCAGACTCTCTTGACCAAGCTTGTTGAAGATCACTTAGTACCGGCTTTGAGAAATTAAAAGCCGAAAACAACTCATAGAGCAAAGGCAGATTATCTATATAGGGTTCCAGATCTTCCTTCCGAACTCCCCATCCTTCGTCAATAGGGTAAAACAGCTTTCTCCGAATGGGCTCCACAAATTGCTGCAACAGCTGGTAAGATTCCTTAAAATGATTGATATTCTGCTCGAAGACCATCTCAAAATCTGGCTGAAGTTTTTTAAAATGTGGGATGATATCAATCCTTATTTTATTACGTGCATATTTTGTTGAAAAGTTGGATTGATCGTCTCGATAAGCAATCCCATACATATTCACGAAATGTTCAATTTCGCTAGCCTTCAGAAAAAGTAGTGGTCGGATGATGCGCTCTCTGATAGGGAAAATACCCTGGAGGCCTTGGAGACCGGTTCCACGTGAAAGGTTCAGGAGTACCGTTTCGATATGATCGTTCAGATGCTGAGCTACTGCAATTCGGTCGAACTGCAGCTCATGTCGCAATTTCTCAAACCAAGCATAACGAAGTTCCCGTGCCGCCATTTGAATCGAAATCTGATGGTCCTTTGCGTAAGCTTGTGTATCAAAGTGCTTCACGTATATTGGCACATTATTTTCCGCTGCAAATTTTCTGACTAGAGCTTCATCCCCTTCAGATTCCGCCCCCCTTAATTGAAAATTGCAATGTGCAATAGCAATTGTATACCCTGCTTTTGCAAATAAATGTGCCATTAACATCGAGTCCTTCCCCCCACTCACCGTAAGCAATATTTTATCATGAGGCATCAACAAATGCTCCTTTTCAATATAGCCCATTAGTCTTTCCAGCACATTCATATAACAAAGTTACGGTATATTTTGTCCGAATGATAAATTCAAGTCTTAAAATTTGTGAAATCCAGTGAAGTAGCAATTAAAATCCATATTTTTGCCCTTGTGAAACAATACATTTATACACTTATTGTATTTATTTTAACTGGCTTGTCGGTCCAAGCACAGAAACAGGATGAACTAAAGCTTCTTTCATCATCCCATATTATTACTGGAAAAGACGGCAATATCCTCTTTTACCGCCCAGTCTATGAACATGTAGGCTCAACGCTATCATCAGATAGTGGCTATTTACACAAAGACAACATTGGTAGACAATTTTTTGAAGCCTTTGGAAATGTAATCATTACTCAACCCGACGGCACGCAGATATTTTCCAATAAATTACACTATGAAGCGGCCATGCAGCTCGCTACACTTACGGGCGCTGTACGAATGGTCAGCACCAGTGGCTCTATACTGACAACCGATCACCTTGTCTATAATATGCGAAGTAAAATCGGTAATTATTACAGTGGTGGGCGTATTCTATCAGGAAGCGATACAATTACAAGCCAGCGAGCTACTTATTTCGAAAATACAGGGGAATCTTATTTCAATCAAAAAGTTGTGGTCCGATCAACCAATGTAAAAGTCTACACGGACTCCATGAAATATAATGGTAATACTCGCATTACTGATTTCTATGGGCCTACCAATATCAAGGGAAATAAAGGGGAAAACCTGTATACTGAAAAAGGCCGATACCATATGGCAACGGGCCAGGCTTATTTCTCTAAAAACAACCTCTACACAGAAGGGACAAAGTTTCTTAAGGGAGACAGCCTATTCTACGATAGACAAGTGGGAATCGGTAAAGCCGTAAAAAATGTGGTCTTTGTTGATACCTTAGACAAATTTTACGCCTATGGTGGATTTGGTTTGTACAACGGGAGAAACGAATCCATTACGATGACAGACAAACCCCTGATCATTTCGGTTGTCAAAAAAGATTCAACACAAAAAGATTCTGTATCTTCTTTGTCTCCTGTCCAACAAAAATCGGAGAAAGAGCTAAAAAATGAAGCGAAAGAATTGAAGAAGATTGAAAAAGAACAACACAAAGATGACCTCAGATCAAATAAAACTACATCGCAAGTTGCTCTAGAAGAAAAGGAACATCCAGGTAAAAATATCAAAAGCGGCAATAATAAACCACTTAAGGCTGATTCACAGGTAGATTCTGTTTTTATGACAGCCGACACGCTCTTCTCACAGATGATATTTCGCCGGGATTATATTGCAAAAGATTTTAAATTGAATCGTGAAGGTGGGGCTATTGAGGATGATAATGAGGTCGATTATGGTGACCAGGATTCCAGCTCAACAACAGTTGATTCCACAGGTACATTAGAAAACATAAAAGATGACCTTCACAAGGGAATCGACAGTTTGCCTAAAAAAGACAGCGGCAAACCGGTTCTTGAAAAGAGCATTAAAAAAGTACAAGATACACTTACAAATAAGAAACCGATTGCAGCAAAGAAAACACCAGCTATTGTCGGTGACCAAAACAAGATAGAAATTGAAAAAAATCTCAAGGCTGATAGTGTATTGCGTAAAAAAGCGATCATCCCGAAAGGCGGTGAATCCGATAAACTGATGGGAGCAGCTTTAAAAAATGCCCAACAGGGTAAACGGGATTCTCTCGCCCAGGATACGGCCAAAACACGGATTATAAAGGCATACTATAATGCCCGATTATTTAAATCGGACTTGCAAGCCGTAGCAGATTCTATGTATTATGGTATGCAAGATTCCATGTTCAGACTGATGGGAAAACCAATGATGTGGGCCGAAAACTCACAAATATCCGGAGATACCATATTCTTACAGGTAAAGAATCAAAAATTGGACAATTCGCTACTCGTCGGTAACGCTTTCATGGTTAACGCAACAAGTGACTCATTGAAATTCAATCAGATTAAAGGTCGGAAGATTACCAGCTTTTTTACCAATAACCGTATGGAACGTCTGTTTGTTGATGGCAACGCTGAAAATATATTCTACAATATTGATGAAAAGACCAATATAACCACTGAGCTTGTCCATGATCGAAGCAGTCGTTTCAAGATCTTGATGGAAGATAATAAGCTGAAGGAATATGTATCTATTCGGAAAGTCGATGGCAAAGTATATCCTATTGCTGAAGTCACGGCCGACAAGGAGTTTCTTCCGAATTTCACCTGGCGCCCCGAAGATCGACCTAAATCAAAAGATGATTTATTAAATCGAAAAAGGGATCTTTCAAAAGCGTCATTTACGGTTCCGGCGGCACCAGAAGGTGAAGAATCTGGAACAATGAAGTCTATTAAAAAAGGCGATAAAACAACTACCCCTCAAAAGGGTGCCGCCAAGAAAGCTGGTGCTAACGAAACGCTCGAGAAAGAAAAAGAGGTGGACGCTACAAACAATAAATCAAGCGCTGTCACCAAAACAGCTAAGCCATCTGAAATAACGGATAAAGCTAACGTTACAAAAACAAGTGTTAAGACCGCAACTGACAAAGTAGCTGCAAAGTCCGACTCAACAACTAGTAAATCGGCGATAATACCTGCACAAGATAGTACACAGACAAAAGTAAAAGCTAAATAACCGGCCAATACTGAGTCGCACAAAAAAGCAGCGCAAAACAAATTGTTTTGCGCTGCTTTTTTGTATTTAAGTTATCTGCTGATCCTATCAGATGTGCTCATTCCCTACCTCAGATAAATGGAAATTTCTATTTTACAACTCAAATGAGTTCCTTAATATAACCTATTTTGTTTTTAGGTATTCAGCAAGTTTACCGACAGCAATCGCGCGATGGCTTATGCTGTTTTTTTCCAGGGCAGTCATCTCCGCAAAAGTTTTATCATAGCCATTCGGAATAAAAATGGGATCATAACCAAAACCATCAATACCCTTGCGTTCTTCAGTAATTTTCCCCTCGATACTTCCTTCAAAAAAGTGCTGCTGCTCATTCAAATATAATGAAATAACTGTTTTGAATCTCGCTGTACGATTGGGGTTATCGCCTAAATTTTTCAGGACAAGATCAATATTCTTTTCCATATCCCTCGATCCGGAATAACGTGCTGAATAAACTCCCGGTTCACCATTTAATGCGTCTATCTCCAATCCCGAATCATCACCAAAGCAATAAAGGCCATATTTATTAACCAAATAGTCTGTTTTCTGCTGTGCATTTTCCTCAAATGTTATACCTGTTTCTGGAATATCATCCTGACAGTCAATATCGTTTAAACTTTTAATGACAAAAGCATCCCCAACGATCGCTTGGACCTCTTCTAGTTTATGGGCATTATTGGTTGCAAACACTAGTTCTAGCATCTTCTTGAAAATAAAGTAAAATCCAAAAGTAAGAAATACTTACGAAACTATGCTATTTATACCTCCCTCCCGAAAAACCCCAATCCTTAATAAAGAATTACAACACGTATTCAGATCCAGCTTCAAATTACTTCGTAATACACATTTGGTAAGAAAAGAATTTTTAATTTATATTTACGCATTATTAACCCACTAACAAAAATGAAAAGTTTAAATGTTGCAATTAAATTAATGCTACTTGTATTGATGGCTATCCCTGCGGTTTCTATCGCACAAAGCTTAAAAGTTCTATCCGGAAATTTTAATTTTTTACAAGATCAGAAAGAGCTAAATGTTCAATTTGATTATACCCCATTAACGTTTTACAATGAGAAAATCTCAGAGGAAGAATATGTCAAAAGAAGGGTAAAGGAGATTTCCGACAGCAAAGGAAAAATGGAAGGAGAAATCTGGAAATCCGATTGGGAACAATCAAAAGCAAATGATTTTCAGAATAAATTCATCTCTTTACTGAACAGAAATGTGAATATCGAAAGCAGCAAAAATCCAAATGCGAAATATACACTTATTGTGCAATCCATATGGATTTACCCAGGATGGTATGCTGGCGTAATGGCACAGGCTGCCAAAGTGAGTACAGTTCTTAAATTTGTTGAAACAGAAAATCCATCGCATGTATTGCTGGAAATAGATAGTGAAAAAGCTCCTGGAAGTGCTTATGGTGGTGTCGCAAACAACAACGATAGAATGGCA
This sequence comes from Sphingobacterium sp. UBA6317, assembly GCF_002440385.1. Lineage (NCBI taxonomy): Bacteria > Pseudomonadati > Bacteroidota > Sphingobacteriia > Sphingobacteriales > Sphingobacteriaceae > Sphingobacterium > Sphingobacterium sp. UBA6317. The sequence goes on from NZ_DJTD01000038.1 coordinate 63,202, forward strand.
GAAGGTTATGCCAAGACAGGTAAATCGCTAGGAAAATTAATCGCAAAGAAGATTAAATAGTACATGTTACATGCGGGCGTGAGCTACGGCTTGCCCCCGTTTGATTTGCTTAGTTTTAAAATAACTTCTGGAGATTAAATATCTTATTTATGAAAAGAGTCTTATTACAATTATTATGTTTATTGCTGTTTGGAATTAGCAAGGCCAACGCCCAATATTATTTGGACGAAACCGGAAATCATACAACAGATATGAACAAAGCCTATTATTCAAGAAAAGTTACTCCCGAATTTAAAGATGGTAAACAGCAATATATTGTTTTGGAAAAATTTGTGAGTAATGATAAAGTCAAAACAAGCGGAATATCGTTGTCCGGTAAGGTACCCTATAATTATATCGGGCATAAAGAGACCTACTACCCAGATGGCATGCCTAAAAGCAAAGAAACATTTAATGCTAAAGGATATTTGATCGATACGGCTTACTATTATTATCCATCTGGAAAAATCCACTTAATAACACTTAATAATGGAACCAATAACATAACTTGGCAATATAATAGTACCACACAATATCTAGCCTATTTTGATTCTTTGGGAATAAGAAAAATTGAAAATGGGAATGGGATTATACATTTTAAAACCGGATTTAAAAATGATTTTGAAGAAGGCCCTTTAGTTAATAACAAGCGTGAAGGTGAATGGCAAGGAAAGAGTACTGATATTATCCCACATACATTCAAAGAATACTATAAAGATGATAATCTGTTATATGGCGAAATGACCAAAAACGATGGAACTATATCACGTTACGATTCTACGAATTATAATATTGACCCGACCTATTCTGAAGGAATAGGGAAGTTAATGCAATTTATCTCAAATAATTATAATTGTCCATCAAAAGCTTTAAAAGCTGGTGCAAGTGGCACAATACTTATTGGCTTTTTTATTGAAAAGGATGGTAGTTTATCTGATTTTAGGATCTTTCAGGACCTCGGATTTGGCACTGGAGATGCAGGAATAGCTGTCATCAAAAAATCGAAGAAATGGATCCCAAGGGTATATAAAGGCGAATCCGTTCGTGTTGCTTACATGTTACCTATTCGGCTTAACCTGCAGAAAGATTGAAGAACCGTCGCAAAAGTTGGAAGTTAATCCCATTTACAAATTATGATACGATAAAAGTTTTAAATTCATTCCAGAACAGCTTCTTTTTATTCACATCAACAAACATCTCTTCAAAACTGAACGTATTAAAAACCGTCGCAATACGGCCTTTCATGTAGGAATTATGTTCAATAAATGGAAGTTTCAAAGACGCGGGTTCCACACCCAACAATATAATCTTAGTCGGTTGGAAAAACTGCATAATACGCTTAAAATCATTCGGGTTATGGGGATTTGCCAAATTGAGTACCGCAACGGTCTCTTTCGTCAATTTCAAAGCACCAATTGTTTTTTCAAAAGCGCCCAATGCGGCTGGAGAAAAATAGGGGTATTGCTCGTAACGCAAAATAAAGAGTATTCCCTGATCCTTATTTCCTTGATATATAAATTCACCACCCAATACCTCCAGATGATTAACAGTATCGCCGTCCCTGCCGGACTCAATAGCTACAGCGGCTTTCTCTGCACCTAAGCCCACCGCCACATACGAGGTATCCTTCATTTCCGATGATGCTTGTACAACAGCTGCTTGCGCATGAGCACTATTCTCCTCCTGTAAAGGATGTGTAGACAGATCGGCTTGAAAATCAAAACCATTACCAAAGATTGTTTCATCCATTAAGGTCTGAAGTGCAACGGGGTTATCTGTTGTAAGATTGCTCATCGGAAAAAGAAATATTAGACAGTAAAGATAAAGAAGAAAAAGGAGCGAAGAATCGCTCCTTTCTGTATGTCAAAAAGATTAATGACCTAAGATATACGAGAAGATTAATGGCGCAACGATCGTCGCATCAGATTCTACGATAAATTTAGGTGTATCAATATCTAATTTCCCCCAAGTGATTTTCTCGTTTGGAACAGCACCAGAGTAAGAACCGTACGAAGTTGTTGAATCTGAAATTTGACAGAAATAAGCCCAGAAAGGTACTTCTTCCCATTCAAGATCTTGATACATCATCGGAACTACACAGATTGGGAAGTCACCAGAAATACCACCTGCGATTTGGAAAAATCCAACACCTTTACCTGCTGAGTTGTTACGGTACCACTCTGTCAAGTAAATCATGTACTCAATACCAGATTTAACAGTACTCGCTTTCAATTTACCTTTGATCACATTGGAAGCGAAGATATTACCTGTCGTTGAATCTTCCCATCCTGGACATACAATTGGTAAATTTTTCTCCGCAGCAGCAACAATCCAAGAATCTTTTGGGTCGATTTCATAATATTGCTCCAACACACCAGAGTTAACAACCTGATAAAGAAACTCATGTGGTAAGTAACGCTCACCTTTAGCCTCAGCAGCATGCCAAACATCTTCAAGATGTTTCTGCAAACGACGGAAAGCTTCCTCTTCCGGAATACAAGTATCTGTAACACGATTATAGTGATTATCCAATAGCTCTCTTTCTTGCTCAGCTGTCAAATCTCTATAATTCGGGATTCTTTTGTAGTGTGAGTGTGCCACAAGGTTCATCACATCCTCTTCCAAATTAGCACCAGTACAAGAAATAAAGTGTACTTTATCTTGACGGATCATTTCTGCCAAAGAAACACCCAATTCAGCGGTAGACATTGCACCTCCCAAAGAGATCAACATTTTTCCACCATCCAATAGATGTTCCTCGTAACCTTTTGCAGCATCTACTAATGCAGCTGCGTTAAAGTGACGGTAATTATGCTCAATAAATTGAGAAATAGGTCCTTTTTGAGTACTCATGATATTTTCTAACTTTTATAAAATAATAAGTATCGCAAAGGTACTGAATATAATCTATTTTCGTCCCAATAGAGATTCAAAACGCGTATAGACCACATTTTTTTAACAAATGTAAAAAAAATGGTATTCCTAGGCTGCGATTATAAACGTGACGCTTCTCCTTCGATCGAAGCTTAGTATTCGAAGCTTTGATCTATTGCATTGGCTAATTTCTGAACAAAATCAGGTTTCACATTTTTATCAATGGCATTGATGTTATCCAGCTCAAGAAGAAGTGCCGGTATTTTAGCACTACGTAAAACAACATGTTTTGTACTGATCTGAGGCCTATTCACCGATAATCCATTTTGGATTAGATTCTGATCTAGGCTAAATGCAAACCTCTGATTATGCTGTTCCAATATATCGTTGGTGACCCCCGATTGGTACAGAATACGAATAGGAAGCTCTTCTCTTGTTTCTACACGATCAAAATGAATGGAAAGCAATAAATCCCCTTCAAAATTGGAACGCTCCTTCAACAATTTAAATTCATCACCTCCACGCGATAATATCACTTTATAGCCTTTATTTTCCAATTCTTGTTTCAAAAGTAAACAGGTTTCCCAGGTCAATGATTTTTCCATCAATCCAGAATATGCCGTTGCACCAGAATCCTTCCCGCCGTGCCCCGGATCCAGGACAATTGTCTTCGTAGTTCTTTCTTTTCCAAAATAAAAGATAGACCAGGAATGCATTGGTGGATTAATAAAAGAGTAAAATAGCAGTAAAAGGCCTAATAAAGGAACGGTCAGCACGTATTGCCATCTTTTCTTTTTAGAGGAAGGTTTTGCCATCATGGCCTGAACCCGTTCAACCAGCTCATGCCTATTGTTAAATAAACTGCTCTGCAATCCAGCAGGACAGGGCTGTTGTGTTAAAGTCAGTAGAAAACGGGCATAGCGGGTGTTACCATATCGATTGGCCAATACCTCGTCAACCTGATATTCATGCACCAAATACAACTGTCTACGCATCCAATAAACAAATGGATTTAGCCAAAAAAGGCAACGAAAAATTTCTATAAACAATTTATCCCGGCGATGTTTAAAAACAATATGCTGGCTCTCATGTTCAAAAATCAATTTTCCATCTGGTGTATCAAGCTGATCTTCTTCCATAACAATTACATGCTGAACTGAACAATTTGCATAATGTCCAAAGGGAGCAACCATCGTAAATCCTTCAAATTTATACTGACTCAGCTGTCCAATACGACGGCCTAAGCGGATATAGCGTAACGCAAATCGGCATAACAAAACAAAAGATACAAGCAGATAACCATAAGCAATGCCATATCCAATCGAAAAGGAATGCCAGAAAGAATCGACCATTTCTGTTTCAGATACGAGATCACCCGAAGCTCCTATCGAATGAGCAACTGTGTTCGATTGTTCAAAAGCGAGCACTGGACTTGTCGGCGAAAGAAATAGTTCGCCCAAACGTACAGTTCCAAATGGCAGAAGCAGACTCAACAAACATAAACCCAGGATAAAATAACGGTTCCATTGAAAAAATGAAAGCTGTCTGAATACCAGAAAATAAAGAACTGCCCCGATTACCAGACTGCAGTTAACTTCAAATAAATAATAAAGTAAGCTATTCATGATCTTCGTGTTTTTTGATGAGTTGTTCTATTTTCTGAATATCCTTCGCCGAAAGCTTCTTTTCTTTTACCATAAAAGACAGTAAGTTTTCAACCGAATCATCAAAATAATGATCGAGCACTCTTGAGAATGATAACTTTCGGTATTGCATCTTCGAAATCAAAGGATAATATTGATAAGTCTTTCCGAAGGCTCTATAACCTACATACTCTTTCTTTTCCAATATTCTTACAATCGAGGAGATTGTATTATAGGGTATGGAACCACTTGGATCCAGATACTCAATAATATCTTTGACAAAGACCTCTTTGAGCTTCCAGATCACCTGCATGACTTCCTCTTCTTTTTTTGTTAATTCTTCCATAATTTGATACGTTGTTTATGCTAACATAAAGCTATAACTTATTTTTCAGTTTTACAACTGAAAAATAAGTTACAAAACTTAAAAATAAGTTTACAGAAGATATTCAATCAAAAAAAAGAAATTAAAACCTACTTTTTCAATAACTTAGAGAAAAACAAATAGGCCGCTACCAAAAAGATAATGATAATAATCAGGACAATAATCTCTTGTGTCCCTATTCCCCAGTTCATACTATTCATAATTTTTTTTCCAATTTAAATGATCCATTTCTCGCATTGATCTAAAAAAGTTTGGTCTATATCTGCCCCGATTCCAATTTGGTCTGAGATATGTATTTTGTATCCGTCATATTGAATACCACCGATAACAGGATCCTCCAGATGGCCAACCATACATGTGTCCAGATCAAAAAACTTGACATTTGGGGCAGCATACGCGAAATTTACCTTAGCAGCCAAAGCCAAGCGAGATTCCAGCATTCCTCCGATCATACAAGTAATGCCGTATTCCGCAGCAATATGATTAATTTTTAAGGCCTCTTGAATACCTCCTGATTTGGAAAATTTAATATTGATATAATCGCAAGCATCAGCTTTACAGAGACGCTCTGCGTCATGGTGAGAATAAACAGATTCATCCGCCATCACGGGAACAATAGTTTCTGTGCGCAATTGCGGTAAATATTCGTCATCCCAGGTACGCATTGGTTGCTCACAAAATTGTATCTTAAAAGGTTCTAGCCCCTGCAAAGCTTCTATTGCCCCCGCATAAGACCAGCCTTGATTTGCATCCACGCGAATAGGCATTTCGAATCCAACAGCCTTACGTATTTCACGAATACGCGCAATATCCGTTTTTGGCTCCTTCCCCAGTTTAACTTTAAACATGACCGCACCTTCGTCCTGTAAACGCTTTGCCTTCAGCGCCATCTCTTCCGGAGACGCAATTCCTAAAGTGATATCTGTCGTAATTTCTCGTTTCGTTCCCTTTAGAAACTGATAAAGCGGTAGACCAGCATGTTTGGCGGCCAAGTCATACAAGGCCATATCAAAAGCCGATTTGATCGTTTTGTTACCGGCAATATACAAATCCAATTCAGCCAAACGCTCTTCTATGGCCAAAGGATCGCGCCCCTTCCAGATCTTTGCAAAATCTCTAGCCAGAACTAAGCAAGTATCTTGTGTTTCTCCAACGATCATCGGAAAGGCAGAACATTCGCCCACACCATATATATTGGCATCGGTATATATACGTATAAAAGTATTTTGCGCATAGTCCATTGTCCCTGTCGCAATGACAAAAGGTTCCATAGGAATGCTTAGTCGATAAATTTCAATTTCAGTTATTTTCATCTCATTCTCTTTAGTTAAGCCATGTCGATACAGCATAAAAGGATATGCAATACTTTGCCTAATTTATATATATTCTCGCAATCTTGGGATGCTTTTTCCATATCGCACAAAAAAATATTGCCAAATGTTGCATTATTCAGCTACGCATCAAACTGTATTAACAGCCACGAATACCAAATACAATATCAGCAACAAAACACTTCAAAAGAAATGATAAAATCAAATTAAACACATTTTCATTAGAATATTTACAATATTTACGTTTTTTATTCCTATATTAGCAATGTATAATATTTGAAAAGGAAAGATGATTCAACAAAGACCGAAAACGGAGGGCCTCTACGACCCTAATTTTGAGCATGACGCCTGTGGGGTAGGCTTTGTCGCCCATATCAAAGGAAATAAATCACACGCACAAGTAAAGGATGCATTGACCATGTTGGAAAACATGGAACACCGCGGTGCTTGTGGCTGTGACCCAGAAAGCGGTGACGGAGCAGGTATCATGATCCAGCTTCCACATGAATTTTTATGGGAAGAATGTATCAACTTGGGTATACAACTGGAAGAGCCAGGTTATTATGGCACAGGTATGGTCTTTCTTCCTAAAGAAGAAGACATGAACAAAATATGTCGGGATTTGATTGAGGAAGCGGCAACAGAAAGGGGTATGAAATTCCTTGGCTACCGTCCAGTACCAGTCAATCGTGAAGGTATTGGACCAACAGCGCTCAGTGCAGAACCTGAAATTGTCCAATTTTTTGTCAGCAGACCGGACGGCGTTTCAAACACTGAAGAATTTGAACGCAAACTTTTTGTACTACGTCGCCTGATCATTCAAAAAGTTAAACAACAACAAGAATATCCTCTCCCGCTTTACTTTGCATCGCTTTCTTGCAAAACAATTATTTACAAAGGTCAATTAACAACATACCAGGTCGGAACTTATTATCTTGATTTACGCGATCCTCGTGTGGTATCTGCTTTTGGCTTAGTTCACTCGCGCTTTTCCACCAACACCTTCCCTTCATGGTCGCTTGCTCAACCATTCCGTATGCTGGCACACAATGGCGAGATCAATACGTTGACAGGTAACCTGAATTGGTTTTATGCAGGTATGCGCGCTTTATCATCGCCCTATTTTACGGAAGAAGAGATGGAAATCTTACTTCCAATCGTTGACCGTGGTCAGTCCGATTCGGCCTGCCTCGACAATGTAGCGGAACTTCTTTTACACAGCGGTCGTAGCCTCACCCACGTCATGTTGATGTTGGTACCTGAAGCTTGGGATGGCAATACACAAATGGATCCTTTAAAACGTGCTTTCTACGAATACCATGCGACGTTGATGGAGCCTTGGGATGGTCCTGCAGCCCTCTGCTTCACCGATGGTAAGCATATTGGTGCTACTCTAGACCGCAACGGTTTACGTCCACTACGTTATGCCGTAACCTCAGACGACCGCGTCGTTGTTGCTTCTGAAGCGGGAGCACTTCCGATCGAGGAGTCTACCATCATCAAAAAAGGCCGCCAACAAGCAGGCAAGATTTTTCTTGTCGATATGGAACAGGGCCGTATCCTTACCGATAACGAAGTAAAAGATCAGCTGATCAACCAGCAGCCCTACAGCGATTGGTTGGACAATTACAAAATCAAACTGGAAGAACTGGAAGAGCCTCGTGTAACCTACACCTATCTTTCCAAAGATTCCGTTTTCAAATATCAAAAGACATTTGGTTTCTCCCGCGAGGATCTGGAAACCATCCTGACTCCAATGGCATTGACAGGGTACGAACCGACAGGCTCAATGGGGTCCGATGTTCCGCTGGCCATTCTTTCCGATCAACCACAGCATATTTCAAGTTATTTTAAACAATTTTTTGCCCAAGTAACTAACCCTCCAATCGATCCGATTCGCGAACGCTTGGTCATGAGTTTAGCAACATTCATCGGTAATGCAGGCAATATCCTGATCGAAGACAAGAAATTCTGTCACTGTGTGACTTTACCGCATCCGATCCTGACCTCCAAAGAACTGGAGAAATTGCGTTCGATCGACACAGGATTGTTCCAAGCAAAAACCATTCAGTCTTATTTCCGCTCAGATGGTAAGCCTGGATCATTGGAAGCAGGTCTGGAACGCTTGTGCCGCTATGCGGATGATGCCGTACGTGATGGTTTTGAAGTCTTAATTCTTTCAGATCGTGCGATCGATTCCAAACATGCAGCAATACCATCGTTACTTGCTGTTTCAGCAGTCCATCACCACTTGATCAAAACAGGTAACCGTGGCGCTGTAGGTCTAGTGGTCGAAGCCGGTGATGCTTGGGAAGTGCACCATTTTGCCTGCCTATTAGCTTTCGGTGCCACTGCGATCAACCCGTATATGGCATTGGCGAGCATCCGTACGATGAAGGAACAAAATACCTTAGATACAGAGCTCACTTGGCCAGAATTATCCAAAAACTACGTCAAGGCCGTCAACAATGGTTTGTTGAAAATTTTCTCCAAAATGGGGATCTCCACATTGCAATCCTACCACGGAGCGCAGATTTTCGAGGTACTCGGCATCGACAAATCTGTCGTTGATAAATTTTTCTGCGGAGCAGTCTCACGTATCGGTGGCATGACATTAGATGATCTTGCCAAAGAAGCCCTCTCAAAACACTGGCGTGGATTTGAAAAAAGCCGTACACCGCAAAATTTATTGCCAGAAGGCGGTATTTACCAATGGAAACGCCGCGGTGAAGGCCACCTTTGGAATCCCGACACGATTCACCTATTGCAACAGGCCTGTCGCACCGGAGACTACGCAACCTATAAAAAATACGCACAGAAAATCAACGAGCAGAAGGAACATATGTTTACCCTTCGTGGATTGTTGGACTTTGCAAAACATCGCAATTCTATTCCATTGGAGCAAGTAGAACCTGCTAGTGAAATTCTAAAACGTTTCGCAACCGGAGCGATGTCCTTTGGATCAATTTCCCACGAAGCGCATAGTACCCTTGCCATCGCCATGAACCGCATCGGTGCAAAATCGAACACTGGTGAAGGTGGAGAAGATGAATTGCGTTATCAACCGCTTCCAAATGGAGATTCTATGCGCTCGGCTATTAAACAGGTTGCGTCGGCTCGTTTTGGTGTCACGTCCAATTATCTGACACAAGCGGACGAACTACAGATCAAAATGGCCCAAGGTGCCAAACCGGGAGAAGGAGGTCAATTACCTGGTCCCAAAGTGGATGCCTGGATTGCAAAAACCAGACACTCTACACCGGGTGTCGGTCTGATTTCCCCCCCCCCCCACCACGATATTTACTCCATCGAAGATTTAGCGCAGCTGATCTTTGACCTAAAGAATGCTAACCGTCAAGCAAGAATCAACGTAAAATTGGTCTCTAAAGCAGGTGTTGGTACCATTGCTGCCGGAGTTGCAAAAGCCCATGCCGACGTCATTCTTATTGCAGGTTTTGATGGTGGTACAGGTGCATCTCCAATCAGTTCAATCAAGCACGCTGGACTACCTTGGGAATTAGGCCTTGCAGAAGCGCATCAGACACTTGTTAAAAACAAATTGCGCAGTCGTGTCGTGTTACAAGCGGACGGCCAGGTAAAAACAGGTCGCGACATCATCATCGCTACACTATTGGGCGCTGAGGAATGGGGCGTATCTACAGCAGCATTGGTTGCCGGCGGCTGTATCATGATGCGTAAATGCCACCTGAATACGTGTCCTGTAGGTGTTGCAACTCAAGATCCAGAACTGCGTAAATTATTCTCTGGAAAACCAGAAGATATTGTCAACTTATTTACCTTCCTCGCGGAGGAAGTCCGGGAAACTATGGCTTATCTAGGCTTCCGTACCATCAACGAAATGGTGGGAAGAGCTCAATTCTTGAAAAAACGCGAGAATATAAACCATTGGAAAGCTAAGAAAATTGATTTCACAGACATTCTACATGTGGAACGCAACGAGCCTGGACAATCGTTATACAATACCGAAGAGCAGGATCACGGTATGGCCATGATTTTGGATTGGGGCCTCCTAAAACAATCAAAATTGGCTTTAGACAGCAAAACTCCTGTATTTGGCACCTTTAAGGTCAAAAATACAGACCGTACGATCGGAACAATGTTGTCCAATGAAATTTCAAAACTCTACGGTTCTGAAGGCCTGCCTGATAATACCATCAATTTCAAATTTGAAGGTTCCGCCGGACAAAGTTTCGGTGCATTTTCAACAAAGGGTCTTTCATTTGAATTACAAGGTGAAGCCAATGATTATGTTGGAAAAGGGCTATCAGGAGCTCAGCTAGCAATCTATCCAGTTGCAGAAAGTGCTCTCGTACCGGAAGATAATATCATTATCGGCAACGTTGCACTATTTGGAGCAACCTCTGGACATCTATTCGTGAACGGACAGGCCGGCGAACGCTTCGCCGTACGTAACTCAGGTGCAACAGCTGTCGTTGAGGGTGTTGGTGACCATGGCTGTGAGTATATGACTGGGGGCCGTGCGCTGATCTTAGGGGCAACGGGTCGTAACTTTGCTGCCGGAATGAGCGGTGGTATCGCATGGATCTACGACATTAACGAGGATTTCCGCGAAAACTGCAATCAGGAAATGGTCGATCTGGACCCATTGGAAAGTGAAGACGAAACCGCAATTATCGCTTTGCTGAAACGTCATATTTTGCTTACCAATAGCCGCAGAGCAGATTTCATCCTGCAAAACTGGTCAAGAGAAAAAAATAAATTCATTAAGGTATTCCCTAGAGAATACAAAAATGTCATTCGTCAAAAATTAGTTGAAGCATAATATAGGAAGCACAGATCATGGGAAAAATTACAGGTTTTAAAGAATTTGAGCGCGTGCTTCCGACAAAAGAAGCTGTGGAAGGTCGCGTAAAGCACTTTAAGGAATTCAATAAAGGATATTCAGAGAATGAGCTCAATAAGCAAGCAGCTCGCTGCATGGATTGCGGCATTCCATTTTGCCATTCAGGTTGCCCACTGGGCAATGTCATCCCTGAATTTAACGATGCCGTATACGATGGAAAATGGGAAGAGGCCTATCAGATTTTGTCCTCCACCAATAACTTCCCTGAATTTACAGGTAGAATATGTCCGGCACCATGCGAATCAGCCTGTATACTTGGCATACATAGTACTCCGATCACTATTGAGGAGATCGAAAAACATATTATTGAGATTGCTTTTAAAAAGGGTTATGTCAAAGCACATAAAAGCTATTTAAAAACAGGCAAACGCGTCGCTGTCGTGGGCTCTGGTCCAGCAGGACTAGCGGCTGCCGCTCAGCTCAATAAGGCTGGGCACGATGTTATCGTCTTCGAACGTGATGACCAGGTTGGAGGTTTACTCCGTTACGGTATTCCGGATTTTAAATTAGAAAAATCGGTGATCGATCGCCGTGTCAATCTCATGAAAGAATCGGGAATAGAATTCAAGGTTAACACAGAAGTTGGCAAAGATATCAGCTTTTATGAATTAAAAGCTTATGATGCAGTTATATTGGCCACTGGTTCAACCGTTCCTTGGCACATGCAATTACCGGGGCATGAAGCTAAAGGCATACATTTTGCCATGGACTTTTTGACCCAACAGAATAAAGAAGTAAGCGGAATCGCTATCGAACAAGACCGCATCTTGGCAACAGACAAACATGTTGTTGTCATCGGTGACGGTGATACCGGATCAGACTGTATTGGTACATCCAATCGTCATCGTGCAAAAAGTATTACACAGATTGCCCGCAAACCTACACCATCTAAACATCGCCTAAAGAACAATCCTTGGCCGATGGACAAGCTCACATTCGGAACCTCCTCTTCCCAAGAAGAAGGCTGTGAAAGACTTTGGGCTACAGAAACCCAGGAATTTGTCCAAGACGAAAATGGTCATATTAAGGGAGTAAAAATCAAGGAAGTTCAATACGAAGTTGATGAATTTGGAAAAAGAACCCGCTTAGGAGAATCCGAGATCCGTGAAATACCGGCAGACCTCGTATTACTGGCTATTGGTTATCAACATACTGAACATACGCTCTTAGAACAGTTAGGTGTTCGTGTAGATGAAAAAGGAAATATCCTCGCAAATGACAAAGAATACCAAACGACAATTGATAATATCTTTACAGCCGGAGACTGCCGTAAAGGCCAATCGCTTGTTGTTTGGGCCATCTCCGAAGGACGCGAATGTGCTCGAAAAGTCGATGAATACCTAATGGGTTATTCAGAGCTTGAAAGCAAAGACTTCCTGACCACAATAAATGCTTAAAAGTAGGCCGCGCTCAACAGAGAGTTCATACAAGTGGTACACCAAGCCACCGTATAATCTTTAGCGATAAGAGCAAAAGCGTGAACAGTATAAAATCATAAAAAGGTCCGTTGAGAATTCAACGGACCTTTTTATGATCAGTCATTCGTCCCTATTTCAGTGGGTCCTTAAGTTTAACAAAATAAATGCTGTTTTTATCTACAGTCTTTATGTAAGGCAATATTTTCGACTCATAGAAACCTTTTCCGGTTACCCCAAAATCATCATCATTACATACCGCGATCATGAATGGATTAATGACAGCCAAGCCCTCTGCTTTATCATGCGGATACAATTCCTTGATGTCAGTCATTAAATCAGCAACCAATGTCTTATTGACTGGTTTAATATTATACTTTGCCAATGTAGCTGCGTCTTTGAGTTCCTCGACAGTTTTACCGTCAAATAATTTCCCAGTTGCGGTATTATTCGCATCCGAGATATCTGTTGCGCCAGAAAGATCTATTTTATAAATTTTCTTAAATACAGTAGAGCGAGTTGCTTCTGTCGCGTATTCCCCATCACGTTCCAAGACAATAAATGTTGAATTGCTCACGGCAGCAATTTCACTTACAGCCTGCAAATCGGTACGCTCCATCATATAGACATATTGTTTCGTGGCACCGCTCGCAATATCGAGCGTAACAATACGGATTGCCAACGAATTTTTAATCGCATCTTTAGATGGATTATACAGCGGAAATTGCATGATTCCGACCAGTGTTTTACCGTCAGGCGTAAGCGTCAATCCTTCCATTCCGCGATTAGGACGACGTTTGGCAAATACTAAAGGCAACTTTTTACCCGTAGACCAAGGATTAATCCGTTCGATTTCTTTTCCCGAAGCGTCAAAATGAACGATATGTGGTCCGTATTCGTCACTGACCCACCAAGAACCATCCGCCGCTCTCGCTAGTCCCTCTGAATCGATTCCATCCTCGCTTTTCCCTAGATCTTTACCATCAACCCCCAATGCTTTTTCTCCAGAACCACCCTTCCCTTCAGGATTTGGCAGACCATTCAATTTCACACCATCTTTATTTTTCAATTCGATAACAGATTCCAATGTTAGCGTATTTTCCTTTAATCTGAATTTACCGATCTGCGGTGCAAATGCCGGAGTAGCAAATACTTTACTATCGCTTTCTGTCCCATCAATATTTGGTCCCCTATCAGTTAAAAGATAAAATATAGATTTATCAGTAGGATCTTGGACCATCGAAGACCCATAGCCTCCATTATACACTTTTACATCATTAATATCACTTAATACTTTTGGGTCTGTTGCTATTGCCTTTTGCGGATAGGTCAGTTCTGTCGGGTCAGTAATCTGCGACACATCATCTTTACTACATGAAGCACACAATAGGGCTATCCCCAGTACACTGTATATTTTTTTCATCTGTACAAATTTTTCAAATAATGTTTACTGCTATTCAGGTTCATTCCAATAGCCAAATTCTATTCCTGTTGCCTTGCATATCCGATAAAACAGTAAGGTTAGTCTAAACAATCTATACTTGGCTGGCTGTCCGAATACTGATGCAAACATAATTGCCAGATATTAGCCAATCATTAACATAAGTTTAAATAAACTGCATCTATCGTAAAAAACATCCTATAAAAATTAAATACCCTCGGTTATGGAATTTTGAATTTTCCTGCATCACTAGAAAAATAACAACTAATTGTACCGCGAACCATCGATGTATTCACGGACCTCACCTACTAAACATAGAAAGATGAAAAAGATCATAGTTGCCCTGTTCATAATTTTGGCATTTTCCAATGTGGATACGAAATCTCAGATCAAAACTACACGCGAAATACCCAGCTTAAGAATTAAAAATGACGATAGCCAGCAAAACAAGGTGATGTTGGCAGACCTAAAAGTAGATGTTGCGATCTTCGGAAATATGGCCAAAACGACGATGACAATGGTCTTCGACAATAAGACCAATCGCGATCTCGAGGGCGAACTGACATTCCCTATGCCGGAAGGCGTTTCCGTGAGCGGTTACGCCTTAGATATCAACGGCAAATTACGCCAGGCAGTTCCAGTCGATAAAAATAAAGGTACCGAAGTATTTGAAAGTATAGAAACACGCCGGGTCGATCCGGGTCTATTGGAAAAAGTCGAAGGCAATAATTTCCGAACTCGGATTTACCCATTACCAGCGAATGGGAAACGCACCGTTCAGATTAGCTATTCGGAAAATCTGACAACAGCATCCGATCAGGCTCGTTACTACCATCTACCCTTAAACTATACATCCCCCATTGAAAACTTCACCTTGGATATCCATGTCTTTCAAGACACACATAAGCCAAATTTCACAGAGAAACCAGATGGTTCGTTGGCATTCTCACAACATAACAGCAATTACACAGCTTCTTTACATAAACAACAGTTTAAATCCCAGCGAAATTTAGTCATTCAACTGCCGACAGACAACAGGGAAACATCAGGTCTATTTCAGGCAAATAATGACAATACATTTTATTTTCTTGCCAATGCAAGCGTCAACTCCATAAAACCTGCTCAAAAGAAATGGGGGCACAGCATTGGAATTATATGGGACCGTTCGCTCAGCAGTAAAAATAGAGATATAGAAAAGGAACTCGCGCTATTAGATTTCTTTTTTAAAGAAAACCCCAATATGACTGTTGATCTGGGCTTATTGGACATCCGCTTTGTAAAAGGGCATACGTTTCAGGTAAGTCAAGGTAATTGGAATGATCTCAAAAACTACATCAAAGGAATTAATTACGATGGCGGTACAGATTATAGCCAAATAAAGGCCGGTGTAATAAAGGCCAGCAATTACCTGCTGTTTAGCGACGGCCTTTCTACATTTGGTCAAAGTAAAATGAGCCTTGACAATCCAGTCTATTGCATTACTTCATCCAGCGGGTCCGACTATGGTGTCCTAAAACAAATTGCCCAAAAACATATTGGAAAGATGATCAATTTAGTCAATACCTCAATAACTGAAGCTTATCATAATCTAAATACGATAAACCTTATCTATCTGGGGATAAAAGAAAAAAATGATTTTGAAGAAGTTTATCCTCAAAAAGGTACCCCAATACAAGCCAATTTTTCTATCGCGGGCTTAGGGAAACACCCAGGATTGAAGCAGCTCACCGTACTTGTAGGAGATGGGCAACAAGCACCACAAGAGATTAGTATAGCGCTGCACCCTGACCATGGTGAAATTGACCTACAGCAGATCTGGGCACAAAAGAAAATTGAAGCGCTGGATCTTCAATACGAAGACAATCGTGAAGAAATTGAAACCCTTGGTAAACAGTTCGGTATTGTTACCCGAAATACCAGCTTAATTGTACTGGAAACTGTAGAAGATTACATACGTTATGCAATAACTCCACCTGCCGAATTGCTTTCCGAATTTAATCGGCTCATAAAAGAAGAACGTATCGCAAAGGAAGAACGTGTAGCAGACTTGTTGGATCAGGCTCAAGACATTACCAAACAGCTTCAGTCCTGGTGGAATACCGATTTTCAGCAAAAAAAGAAATATCCAAAGCGTAAAAGATTAATTCGCATTCCAGAACCTGCCGTTGCTGAAGAGATGGCTACCGGTGTTGCTCCTGTTACACCCATTCCGTCGCGTCGCTCAGCTAGTCCTGCAGCTCCCACGCTAGCCTTAGAATCGCGTTCATCTGACCGAACCTCAGCGAAAAGCATCTCGGCAACTGGCAATTCAAGCACTGGCCATACAGCAACCAGCGAACTGGCGAGGGCGGCCGCATCTGAGGACGTTCTTCAGGAATTCGCTGTTGTTCAATCCTTAGAAGGACGTGTAGCTGGCCTACAAACGCCAAGCAGCACTAACAACATACGTGGAAAAATCAGCATCCCCGAAATTAAAGAAGACCAAGCCTATTTACAGGACCTTATTCAATCCAAAGATCCTTACAAAAGCTATCTCCAACTTCGGGATCAGTATATGGGAACGCCAACTTTTTATTTTGATGTCGCAAACTTCTTTTTCAAAAGAGGAGATCGAGACAAAGCGCTACTCATTTTAAGTGCACTCGCAGACTTACAAATTGAAAATGCAGATCTCTACAAAACCATCTCTTATAAGTTACGGGAATGGGGCGATTACGACAATGCACTATTCATTACAGCTAAGGTTTTAAAATGGCGTCCAATGGATCCACAAAGCCACCGCGATTATGCCCTTGTCTTACAAGACAAAGGTATGTTCAAGGAAGCACTAGAACAATTATATGGGATTTTGACCCAGAGCTACTCCACGGAAGCAGCCGACCGCGATGACGGTATTGAAGAAACATTGGTTATGGAAATCAATAATATCATTAAAGCAAACAAAGCTGCAAGCTCCACAGTTACCGTGAACAAAAAATTGATTGCGGATCTGCCCGTCGACATTCGTGTTGTCATCAATTGGAATTCACAAAACACCGATATAGACCTTTGGGTAACTGATCCAAATCAAGAAAAATGCTTTTATAGTAATCCAGCCACAGCGATTGGGGGTCGACTCAGCAATGACTTTACTGGCGGCTATGGCCCTGAACAATTTTTATTGAAAAAAGCACTAAAAGGAAAATATAAAATTGAAGTTGATTTCTTTAACGATGGTTCCCTGACGCTAGCAGGTCCAGCGGCTGTGATGGCTGAAATTTATACCTACTATAGCAGTGGAAAGCAAGAACGAAAAATCGTTACGATCTACCTTGACCGCAATAAGGAGCGCAATATTGGTATTGGCGAATTTTCATTCCAGTAGATTACCAGAGACAGTGAAGTCAATAAATTGACTTCACTGTCTCAATTAATGCAATTTACGAATAACCAGATCCTTTTGTCTATTCTCTAATTTGGTTTTTACATAAGGGTAAGTAAATACTGCTCCTAAAACGATACAGGCTCCAAGATAAAACCCGCCGCTCATGGTCTCCTTTTGCCCAAATATCAACATCGCTAACAGAATACCATATACAGGCTCCAGATTGGTTGTCAGCGCAACAGTAAAAGCAGATAATTCCTTCATAACAGCAACGCCCATAACATAAGCCACCGCCGTACAAACCACACCTAACAACAGCAGATAAATTAAATCTTGCCGCCCCAGTCTCATTTCAGCATTGAAATCTCCTGTAAACAACATCAATATGCTGATCCAAAAGCATGCCCCCATCATCTCATAGAACGTAATCAGGGTTGGGCTCGATTTTTTAACCATACGCGCATTGGCGATAGAAAATATACTCGCGCAAAACGCACAACCAAGCCCCGCCAATAGACCAACGAGGTAATGTGTTTCAAAAGAAAAGATCGTATAAATACCGATGATAATTACCAAACCAACTACAATATCCAACAGTGCAATGCGCTTTTTATTCACAATAGGCTCCAATATTGCCGTAAATAAAGTCACCGAGGATAGCGTAACCAATGTCACCGATACGGTCGATACTTTGATCGAATAAAAAAATAATACCCAATGCAGCCCAACAACGGCCCCCACCATAAAAAACTGGAGAAACTGTTTCCGCGAAACTACAATCGATTGTTTGGTTACCAAGAAATAGATCAACAGCGCGATAGACGCTATTGCAACACGATACCACACTAAATGAAGGGCAGATACGGAAATCAGACTACCCAAAATCCCGGTAAATCCCCAAATAAGTATTGTTAAATGCAGAATTAGAATATTCCGATTTAATTGAATTTTAGCCATATTCTCTAGAATACATTTGTATAGAAATGATGAGCAATACCTATTATTTCCCTTTATAAGGCAGGCTCACTGAAGTTATTGAAAACTGAACAAAAAATTACTTTGGCGCTTTTATCGCCAGGTATAGTGCTACCAAAAAGAAGGTAACATTCGGAATTAATACGGCTATCAACGGTGGCAGTCCCCCTTTCAAAGAAAACATCGTTGCAAACTGTATAAAGACGATATATGTAAAACTTAACGCGA
This sequence comes from Sphingobacterium sp. UBA6317, assembly GCF_002440385.1. Classification (NCBI taxonomy): domain Bacteria; kingdom Pseudomonadati; phylum Bacteroidota; class Sphingobacteriia; order Sphingobacteriales; family Sphingobacteriaceae; genus Sphingobacterium; species Sphingobacterium sp. UBA6317. The sequence goes on from NZ_DJTD01000038.1 coordinate 81,782, forward strand.
TACCAATCCCAAGACTCAATCCTATCCCCCCACGCACTTTCTTAGAGGACAGTGCCACACCCATCAAGGTCAGTACAAAAGCTGAAAATGGATACACATAACGCTTGTATTTCTCAAGCAATAAATCGTTCATGACTCCTGTTCCTCTGATCTCCTCCTTATGGATACGAATATTTAATTCGCGTGTATCCATGGCGGTAAACATATTGTCACGTACCTCAAAATCCGAAGGTTTCATATCCAAAGTCGTGTCTTTAACGGCTCCTTTGTCCATGCGTTCATGCAGTCCATTGATAATACGATTGGTATATCCTTCGATCTTCCATTTTGTTGCCACCGAGTCCCAGGTAATACGGTCAGCCATCATTTTTTCCTTGAGGGTATCCCCTTTGAAAATTTCAAGTACAAAGCCGTATCCTGTTTTGGTTGTATTATCAAAATTGTCTATATAAACATAGCTGTTTTTGTCCAATTGCATGTGAGTAGAAACCCTCGAGTTATCCTTGGGTGGCTTTACGTAGATATTTTCAAAATCAACCTTCATCTTATTGGTATTCGGAATAATAAAAATGTTGAATACCAAAGAAATAGCAAATATCAGGGTTGCAGCCATCATGTAGGGACGAAGCAAACGGTTAAAGCTATACCCGGCGCTTAGAATCGGGACAATTTCAGTTTGGTCCGCCATCTTGGAGGTAAAGAAAATAACCGCAATAAAGTTGATCAGCGGACAAAGAAAATTTAAGTAAAAGGGAATAAACCCCGCATAATACTCAAAAATAATCTTATCGAGGGGTGCATGATATTTTAAAAAATCATCCAATCGTTCGGACACGTCAAAAACCACCATGACAACAGTAAATATCGCCATAGTGAATAAAAAAGTACTTAAATACTTTTTGATAATGTAACGATCGATTAACGACAGCATTTTTTTAACTTGCGCTATTTAGTACTACAAACGTTGATCCAATATCTTCACCATTTTGTTTTTCCAATCGTAGAAAGTTCCATCAATGATTCGCTCCCTAGCCTGATTAACCAACCAAAGGTAAAAATGTAAATTATGTAAAGAAGCAATTTGTGCTCCAAGAATTTCTTGTGATTTAATCAAATGCCTTAGATAGGCTTTCGAATAAAATTGATCAGCATGCAGATCACTCTCCGCTTCTATTGGTGAAAAATCATCTTTCCACTTTTCATTTTTGATATTGATAATACCATTTTGTGTGAAAAGCATACCATTTCTAGCATTACGGGTTGGCATAACGCAATCGAACATATCCACCCCTAAGGCAATATTTTCAAGAATATTTACCGGTGTTCCTACGCCCATAAGATAACGTGGTTTGTCATGCGGTAAGATATCACAGACAACTTCGGTCATAGCATACATTTCTTCCGCAGGTTCGCCAACCGATAATCCACCGATCGCATTTCCTTCACGGTTAAACGAAGCAATAGTCTCTGCGGATTTAATTCTTAAATCTTTGTAAACAGATCCTTGAACAATTGGAAACAAAGTCTGATCATACCCATAAAGCGGATCAGTGCTATCAAAACGATCCACACAGCGTTTCAGCCAACGATGGGTCATATCCAAAGAACGACGTGCATACCCATAATCACATGGATAAGGCGTACACTCATCAAATGCCATAATGATGTCTGCACCGATAATACGCTGCGTATCCATTACATTTTCTGGTGTAAATAGATGTTTTGATCCATCGATATGGGAACGAAAGGTAACCCCTTCTTCTTTGATCTTACGTACTTCGGTCAACGAATACACTTGATAACCACCAGAATCTGTTAAAATAGGTCGATCCCAACCATTGAATTTATGCAATCCGCCGGCTTTATTCAACACATTCAGCCCCGGACGTAAATAGAGGTGGTACGTATTACCCAGAATAATCTGCGCTTCAATATCGTTCTTCAATTCATGTTGATGAATTGCTTTCACTGTACCTGCCGTACCAACAGGCATAAAAATAGGCGTTTGAATGGGACCGTGTGCAGTTTCGACAACACCTGCACGTGCTTTTGACAACTTATCTTGTGCTTGTAGCGTAAATTTCATTAATATTTTTCCTCTGAGACTATTTCTATTTTAAAGAATGATTTGCCATGGAAATGGCGATATCGGCATTTGGAGTAAAAAATTAAAAACTCATTTTCAACTAGTTGCAACTTAAAAAGTCATTATAGCTTTCCTAATTTCCACCCAAGCTCGGATTCATCCCTAGAATACGTTGCAAAAATACTATAAAAAGATTTGCAAACAGGATGTTTCAAAAATAAATTATCATTTTTCCCCTATAAAAAAGTTGCGGAAAGCACTTATCTTTGTGAGCTATGCTTGACCTTCACGTATTTTTGGCCAATCTTCCATATATTGCTTTTGGAGTATTGGGTCTTTTCTTATTGATACAATTGTACTACATCTTATTTGTATATAGCAAATTGAGTCGTTATCAAATTGAACCTGTACAAGAAGGAACCGAATTCCCACCGCTATCCGTTATTATTTGTGCACACAATGAACAGGATAATATTCCTGAATTCCTTCCGAGTATACTGAATCAAGACTATCCCAATTTTGAAGTAATTGTTGTCAATGATTTCTCAACAGACAATACGCCTTGGATATTGCATGATTTCGAAGCAAAATATCCCAATTTAAAGATTGTGGATATCAAAGAGCATATTCGCTTGAAACATGGTAAAAAGTTTGCCGTCAGTATGGGTATCAAAGCATCAAAGCACCAGACACTGGTGTTTACCGATGCGGATTGTGCGCCACAATCCGATCAATGGCTCAAAGAAATTGCCGCAGCTTTCAGACCGGAAACAGAAATTGTACTAGGCTATTCTCCTTATTTTAAGAAAAAAAGCTTGCTAAATCTATTGATTCGATTTGAAACTAGCCATACTGCCATGAGTTATTTCTCCTATGCACTAAAGGGTGATGCCTATATGGGAGTAGGGCGTAACATGGCTTACAAAAAAGACCTTTTCTTTCGTAACAAAGGATTTGCAGCACATATGCATATTAAATCCGGCGATGATGATCTTTTTGTTAACCAAAATGCAAATCCGACCAATGTTAACATTGCACTGGCAGCCGAATCCATTGTCTATTCGGAACCCAAAGCGACTTGGAGGAGCTATTACAAGCAAAAAGCAAGACACTCAGGCGCCTCTACCATTTACAAAAAGCGACATCAGCGCATGCTGGGCACTCAGCTGGTATCGGCAGTCTTTTTTTACGTAGCACTTATCGCAACAGCGATTGCCTTTCCAATGTACTGGTATGTTCCCGTTACAGCCTACCTTCTAAGGCTGATTGCCCAATGGATAATATTTGCCAACATCTATAAAAAACTAGAAGTAAAGGAACTGATTTGGTGGCTGCCTTTGGTAGACTTCATCTACTATTTCTATATTTGCATCAATGGCATCTTCAGCAGAAAAAAGAAAAAAATAAGCTGGAAATAATTCACTTTTAAAATACGAAGCTTTGAATCCAACAGTTGATATCATCTATAACTATTTTCCAAAATTAACGGATATTCAAAAAGAACAGTTTGCAAAACTTGCCGACCTCTATACATTTTGGAATAGCCAAATCAATGTTATTTCACGTAAAGACATTGATAGCCTCTACCTGCACCATGTATTACATTCGCTAGGTATCGCTAAATTTGTCCAAGAGCTCACGCCAGGAACACAAATTTTGGATGTGGGAACCGGAGGAGGCTTTCCAGGTATCCCAATGGCCATTATGTTTCCTGAAGTCAAATTCCATTTGGTCGATTCTATCGGCAAAAAAATTAAGGTCGTACGTGAAGTTGCAGCTGGACTCGGTCTCCAGAATGTTGAAGCAGATCATATCCGCGCAGAACAACTCGACGACAAATATGATTTTGTCATATCACGTGCGGTGACAAGACTTGGAGAATTTACGCCTTGGATACAGAATAAATTCGCAAGAAAAGATAAAAACGGGATCCCTAATGGAATTCTTTACTTAAAAGGCGGAGATCTCACCGAAGAGATCAAAGAATCTAAGCTCAAAGCAGAATTACACCCACTTTCAGATTACTTTAAAGAAGATTTCTTTGATACAAAATATCTGGTATACGTACCTATGTAATTAAAGTTTGGCATTACCCATAGGAAACTGAAGTCGCCTATGGATAATGTCTACAGAATCGAGGTAGTTCGTTAAACACTTATGGATATAAGCGATCTTCTCATAGCGATCATTCTCACGAAGCCATTTTAAGGAAGGCTCATAGTATATCCTAAATTTGCGCAACGAATCTCCCGACAACTTGCTGTATTCCTGTGTCAGCGGATACCATTCCTCGCGAATCAGATCCTGTTGGTATTCTTTTTCAAACTGACGTTGAAGTTTTCTCGAATTTCGTCCCTTTCGACTGAATTTATTGTAAAGCTTGTTCAGATTGACAGCAATTCCGCCCTGATGAGGCAAGGTCACCATATTTTTCGTATCACCCCAGAAAAAGATCGACTTATACTCCTCCTTTTTTTCTTCCCATTTATCCCCCGCTGATTTGCGTTTGATCGAAACAGTATCCAAACGTAACGTATCTTTTGGACTTCCTTTTTTCCCAATGGTATCCAGAAGATGAGGTCTCCCGGAATAGGCAAAAACTCCCTGCCGATAAAACGAAAAGTAGACACAGAAAAACAATAAAGATAGAAATCCGATACGTACCATATTTATAATTGATAAACCAAAATAACCAACTATAAATAAAATTAAAAAGTATTTAACTATCTTTAACTTAAGAGACTAAAGACCCAATTCTTTTTTAATTTCTAAGCCAATTAGATTGATTTCTTCATCCATACCGAACATAGGAAGCTCCGTTTCTGGATTAAGTTTCAACCAGTTTGTATCATTGTCTTTAATAATCTTTACGTATTCCACACCATCCTTAAAAATAACATACGTATCTTCTTCCTCAGGGAAAACAGAATAAACTATATCCCCCAATTCGATATCAAAAGGTTCTTTCATTTCCATAGTTAAAATATCATTAATCGCTCAAAGTTACCAATTCCTCTTCTTTCTTTCCAAAATTGACCAATATTTCATCCCACTCGATCTCAAATAAGCTCAGGAAAATTGCATTCATTCTAGAGCAATCCGCAAATTTTCCAGCAGGCACGTGATCTCCTCCGATTAAGAACTTCGTCATTCTACTAAAAATACAACAAGCCTGAGCAATTCTAACAAAAAGTACAACAGCTCGTTATATTTTTCATATATTTAGATAAACCCAATTATGAAATTAATTTATCCCATAGCTTTGACGAAAATCAAGGGGATTGGCCCTAGAACAGCGCGTCACATCATTGACCAAGGTCACGATTTAGCGGACATATTTGCATACTCAAAAAAAGATTTGATGCAAATTCTTGGGATACGTGAGTCAATCGCCGAAGCAATATACAATAAAAGCTATATGCCCGCCTGTGAAAAAGAACTCGCTTTTATCGAAAAACATCAGATACAAGCGTTATGGCTGGAAGACCAAAATTACCCCGATAGGCTACGACAATGTGAAGACGCTCCGCTTGTTGTCTATTATAAAGGGAACCAACCACTCAACAGTGCAAAAGTTATTAGTATCGTCGGCACTAGACATGCGACCTATTATGGCCAGAAAATATGCGAAGATTTGCTAGAAGCCATGAATTGTACCAAAGACACCTTAATCGTTAGTGGTCTTGCTTATGGTATTGACGCATTAGCACATCGCAACGCACTAAAAAATAATATTCCAACCGTTGCTGTATTAGGGCATGGTCTCGATCGAATTTACCCCGCATCCCATCGCGAACTTGCCACAAAAATGCTAGACCAAGGCGGTTTATTGACAGAATTTACATCCAACACATTACCTGAGCGCAGTAATTTTCCTATGCGCAATCGCATCATAGCCGGTATGGCAGATGTCACCATTGTCGTAGAAGCTGCAATTAAAGGAGGCGCATTGATTACTGCCGAAATTGCCAACAGCTACAACCGCGATGTATGCGCCTTTCCAGGAGCCGTTTATGAAAAAAGCTCTGAAGGCACCAACTACCTCATCAAAACCAACCGTGCTCATATGATTAGAGGACTTCAGGATCTCGAATATCTCATGAATTGGGAAGTCAGCATAAAAGCTGTTGACCAGCAGCTTAGCCTTCCTTTGACACTGACAAAAGACCAACAACTCCTTTTTACACTCATTCAGCAAAAAGGACAATTAGAGATAGACCAGATGATTGACCTCACAAAATGGCCACAAAGTAAATTGGCCTTAATCCTATTGGAACTTGAAATGCAGTCACTCATTCACGCCTTACCCGGAAAACGGTATAAAACTGCCGGACACACGGAAATTCAAAAAAATTAGCTCATTTCCTATCATGCAGCAGTACTAAAATGCCGCTTGGATCGCAATAAAAATTCAGAATCATACTCAACAAAAAATCAAGAATTAATGAACGAAAACAATACAAAAAGTATTTGGAAAGTCATCGGAGCTTCCTCCATGGGAACACTTATCGAATGGTATGACTTTTTCATTTTTGGCAGCCTATCCATTGTAATTTCCACCAAATTCTTTCCGGCAGAAAATCCAACAGCGGCTTTTCTTTCAACCCTAGCCACATTTGCCGCAGGTTTTGTTGTCCGACCATTTGGCGCCCTATTTTTTGGCCGACTAGGCGATATTATCGGTCGAAAATATACGTTTATGGTTACTTTAATGCTCATGGGTGGAGCAACATTTCTCATAGGTTGTATCCCCAGCTATGAGAGTATTGGGTTTTGGGCACCGCTGCTGGTGTTGATCCTTCGTCTCTTGCAAGGTCTTGCTCTAGGAGGAGAATATGGAGGTGCAGCAACTTACGTCGCCGAACATGCCCCATTGGGCCAGCGGGGTTATTGGACATCATGGATACAAACAACAGCTACCTTTGGCCTTTTCATATCACTCGTTGTCATCCTCCTGACCAAAGGCTTTCTCAGCGAATCACAATTTGATTCTTGGGGATGGCGGGTTCCTTTCCTCCTATCTTTAGTCATGGTATATGTTTCCTATCTTATTCGTAAGAAGATGAAGGAATCACCCGAATTTAGCAAGGCCAAAGCGGAAGGAAAAACAAGTACAAATCCGCTAAAAGAAAGCTTTGGCAACCGATACAACCTCAAATTTGTACTGCTCGCACTTTTTGGTGCAGCCATGGGACAGGGCGTTGTTTGGTACACGGGACAGTTTTACTCGATGAGTTTCATGAAAACGGTCATGCACCTTCAATCTGACCAGGCCGATACAATCCTCGGCATCGCACTACTGTTGGGAACTCCATTTTTTGTCGTATTTGGGTGGCTTAGTGACAAAATTGGACGAAAATGGATCATGCTCGGTGGGATGTTACTTGCCGTATTGACTTACCGCCCGATTTACGAATCCATGTACCAACTTTCTAATGCAGAACAGAAAGTCAAGGTGAACGAAACAACGGAGGTCCCCCTTGGACCGCAATCAACAGAAGTCATTTCGATCATCAAGACTCAATATGAGGACCAGACCGAAGTTACTAGAGCCAGCATGATACATCAGTCAGGAAAACTCAAAGGACAGCCAATGACCAAAACCACAGTCCATCTTGCAGGCAAGAACTATATGCTGCTCGTCCTGCTGATCTTTATACAAGTGATTTATATTACAATGGTGTACGGGCCCATCGCGGCATTTCTTGTTGAACTATTCCCTGTAAAGATCCGGTACACATCCATGTCCTTACCCTATCATGTTGGAAATGGAATATTCGGCGGCCTCCTTCCTGCGGTATCGACATACTTAACAACAAATGCTGAAGCATCCAATACCCCGCAATTCTATCTTGCAGGTTTGTGGTACCCTATTATCATTGCCATTGTATGTTTTATCATTGGTAGTATTTATATCAACAACAAATCAACTCCCGCAACACATGAATAATCTCAAAAAATTCCTCGGCATACTTTGGATCGTTTTAGCATTGTTTACCGCTTATTTCTCCATTTTTGAACTGGCCCTGCCAAAGATTTCAACGGGACATCAGGAAGATCTCGTTTTCGGAATCATTATCCTGTGCATCTTAACTCCCATAATCTCCATTGGACTCGGCTTATTTGGCTATTATTCCCTATTGGGCGAATACAATCAAGAAAAAATGTAGTCCAAAAAATGAGATCGACTTTGAATAAGGGAAATTAGACTATATAAGCCTATTCAAAGTCGATCTCATATACGCCAGATTATACTACTTCCGACGTTTCCAAAAGAACAATTACAGCCAGTGGACTTCGCCAAGCACTTATTTTACGCCATTGTTAGCGGATTTACACAGATACCAGCTATTTTCCACCATAAAATAAAGCTAAGAGCAGCTACTAAATACAATTTATTGCAATGATAATCAGCAGCATAAGATAAAATAGCATTTTTTCTTTCCTAAAACTATTTTTTTTTCTACTTTTGTGGCGGGTAAGTCTTCTACGACCAGCTCCCATTGACTCCCCCAGGTTGGGAACAAAGCAAGGGTATTTGGTTGAGCGGTGCGATAGGAGTAGCTTACCCTTTTTTTATGCCCATTTTTTTTGACTAATCCTCCGGTCCAAAATTCAATTCTAACCTAATAATCAGCTAAATACCTTATATATCCCAATTGTTACCCGCATTTCCCCTATTTATAGAAGCCCTGTTACACAAGGAGTTTTAATCGCTTGGCATGTACATTCAACACAATTATAATTGTATATAAAAGCAAATTTATATAAGTTTGTAATCGAATAAGAACTATCGTATGAGTTGGTTTAAAAGAGAAAAAGCTGGTATTAGCACAGCTACCGCTAATAAAAAAGAAGCACCTGATGGTATGTGGAACAAATGTCCCACATGTAAAAAACCATTGTTGCATCTTGAACAAGTAGAAAACGACTATGTTTGTCAATATTGTGGGCACCACTTAAGAATTGGCTCCAAAGAATATTTTTCAATTTTATTTGACAATAACGAATTTACAGAACTATTTCCTAATCTAAATTCTGGTGATCCATTAGAATTTTTCGATTCAAAGCCATACCCTGAACGTTTAAAGGAAAGTCAAGCCAAAACAGGCCTGAAAGATGCTTTACGTTCTGGCCATGGAAAAATGAATGGTCAAGACATCGTTATTGCTTGTATGGACTTTAGTTTCATCGGCGGATCAATGGGATCTGTCGTTGGTGAAAAAATCGCGCGTTCGATAGATTACTGTATTGAGCATAAAATTCCATTTATGCTAATCTCCAAATCAGGAGGTGCACGTATGATGGAAGCCGCATTTTCATTGATGCAAATGGCTAAAACTTCGGCTAAATTAGCGTTATTGGCAAAGGCAGGACTTCCTTACGTTTGTTTATTGACTGACCCTACGACAGGAGGAGTTACAGCATCTTACGCGATGTTAGGTGATGTAAATATCGCAGAACCGGGAGCATTAATCGGATTTGCAGGACCACGTGTCATTAAAGAAACAATCAAAAAGGATCTTCCAAAAGGATTCCAGACTTCAGAATTTGTTCTTGAGCATGGATTTTTGGATTTCATTGTCGACCGTAGACAGTTAAAAAACAAAGTAGCTACTTATCTTAAATTAGTGGGATAATCATCCTCAAAATAAAAAAGAAAGCGGTGCCAAGAATATTCTTGGCACCGCTTTCTTTTTTGAAAGTGTCTATTTTATCGGCTAGAAAGCATCTTCAATTCAGCTCATAATTGTTGTGCCTATGACCTTATGAGGCTTTTATGGCAGGGTTGAATAGGCCATCTTTTTAAAGATATCGCCAAAAAGCCCATATTTTTCTTTTGGACAAATAATCTGTTTCGCCCTCCCTGTCATACGCTTCCCGCTCAAAAGAAATACGCCGGTAGGCTTTATCAAAATCTCTAAATTGAATAAAATGAACGACAAATTCTATGAGATACCATACATAGAAAAAGAGAATACCTAATTCAAGCGCCTGTCGCAAATGTATACGCTCATGACGAATCAAGTCGTCCTGCTGTTTAAAAAAGGTATTTTTCAGAAAGATAAAAGGATAAATAGTAATTGCATTGGCTTTTCCAAAAGAGAAGAAATTCGTCCAAAATTTGCTAACTATAATCATATATGATGTTTAGACCGTTTTCAAACTAGTCAAACTTAGAAAAATTTCCCTTTATACACAATTATTATTGGCTTCTCATAAATTGTACCATATCCCTCTCGGTCAGTCCCTAATCAGATAAGAGATCGCAAAAATTTCTTTTTGAATTGGAATTTTTATTAAGTTTGCTATAGATTAATCGTGAAGATATGCCGTACAAAGAGCGTGAAATAAATAAATTGTATTATACAATGGGAGAAGTTACAGAAATGTTTGATGTAAATGCGTCCCAAATACGTTTTTATGAGCGTGAATTTGACATTCTACAACCTAAGAAAAATAAAAAAGGCAATCGCTTATTTACGCAAGAAGATATTGCCAATTTAAAGATCATCTTCAATTTGGTTAAAGATAAAGGTTATACCCTACAGGGTGCACGTGATTACCTGCGTGACAACAAATCTGAGGCAAAAGAAAATCAACGTGTTGTAGATTCATTGGAGCGCTTGAAGAACTTTCTTCTTGAAGTTCGTGATTCACTATAGTACCTGAGAAACTTCTTTTAAAACTCCCGCAATAGGAAACTTTCCATCGTTTTCACCAACTTCTTCCCGTCTATCCGAGAGGGAAATTCTTTCGATTTATAGAAGAAATAAGATAACGAGCTGACACATTTTACAGCTGAAAATCATATATTTATTTTACATCAGTAATAGTGTTATTTTATAATATATAGCCATGAAAATTGTGCTAAAAAGAATATATGATGCAGCTTCCCCTAGTGATGGGTATCGTGTACTCATCGATAGACTTTGGCCTCGTGGAATAACAAAGGAAAAGGCTCATTTGTCTGAATGGAATAAGAATCTTGCCCCTTCAAAAGAACTTCGGATCTGGTATCACCACAATCCAGCTTTGTGGGATGACTTCTCGGAAAAATATCGAACAGAACTAAAGCATAACAACTATTGCAAGGAATTTCTTGACCACAACAAGCAACAAGAAATCATTACGTTATTATATGCCACCCATGATACCTTGCATACCCACGCCCTGATCTTACAGACCTATTTACAGGACCTTTATCAACAATATATCAGCAACAACAGATAATCCATGCAGACAGCATCTATTTTTCAAAACGTCACATTTCAGGACAAAAAACCCAAAATGGACCTCCTGCTAGAAACAAATGGCAGCAAAGAATATCGCTTGGCTTTTGCAGAAGGGCAATATCTAAAGGAGCATACAACAGCTGCATCAATTATTGTGGAAATTGTCGAAGGCAATATTGATTTTGGCGTTAACGGAAGCAAAATCAGTCTAACGAAAGGCATGTTAGTGACATTAGAGCCGAATGTACCGCACGATCTCTTTGCCATTACCCAAAGTATCGTCCGGCTGTCTATTCATAAAAAAGACTGAAGAAGAATCTAGGTGACTTAACGGTCTTTGAGTTCAATAACCTCCAGGTTCTCAATTTTATCTTTATTGATCTCAAACCGCATTAATGTCCTTACTTTGTGCCAGCCCTGCTTACCTGCCGCCCCAGGGTTGAGATGGAGACAATGGATCTTGGGGTCGAAGATAACCTTTAAGATATGTGAATGTCCAGTAATAAATAATTTAGGTGGATTTTTCATCAATTCCCCTTTTATGCGTGCAGCATATTTCCCCGGATAACCACCAATATGTGTCATAAATACGTCCACTTCCTCACACCTAAACCTCAAATCTTCTGGAAATTGTAAACGAATTTCCTGACCATCAATGTTTCCGTATACTCCGCGCAGTGGCTTAAAAGCGGCTAACCGATCCGCAACATCAGGATCACCAAAATCGCCCACATGCCATATCTCGTCGCAGGCTGCAAAATGAGTAAATACAGCTTCATCTAAAAAAGAATGTGTATCCGAGAGTAATCCGATCTTTGTCATCACTTAAAAAGCTAAAAAATAAGGTGCCAAGGCATTTCGATAAGCTTCTGAATAAATACCCTTGGCGGCATAAATAACAAACGTACGTTGAGCGAGCAGTTCGACGCGTAAGCGTTCAAATGTAACGATTTTCCGAATGGCCGATTCCCCTTCAAAGGAGCTTATTTGTACTTCACTGGAACAGTATAATCCCCTTTCCGCCGAAATTTTAGTCAACGTTTCCGCTAATGCCGTTGGAACGATCAACACTAATTTTCCCCGATCCGATAAACGTAAAGCGGCGAAATCCAGCAGTTCAGCAAAAAAATCCAGATCGGTATGTCGCGCCAGCTTCTTGCGTTCATCCGGGTTATGTAAGGAATCTGTATAAAAGGGTGGATTTGATACGATCAGATCGTAATGCCCTTGTACATCCATTTGTTGAAAGGAGGAAGCATGCAGCACTAAACGTTCCTGGAAAATGGAATTACGGAAGTTTCTGTCAGCCATCGCAGCAGCCAAAGGGTCAATTTCGACAGCCTCTACCCTACTGTCTACGAGCCGTTGAGCCAACATCAATGCAATGACTCCCGTACCTGTACCTACGTCCAGTATCCGGTCCACAGGTTCTACTTCCAGCAAGGAAGCCAGCAGTACACCATCTGTGTTAATTTTCATTGCACAGTCAGACTGATCAACCTCAAACTGTTTAAACCGAAATATCGACGCCATACATCAAAGATAAAACTTTTAGAACCTTTGGTACAAACAAACCAGTGTATCCTGCAATTTATTTGCTAATTTAGTCAGCAACAAATCTATATAAGCCATGAATATCCGTCAGCTTGCTTTTATGATATTGATCATCATCGGTGTGCTTCCTACAAAACTATTGCATGCACAAGAGAATTGTGACCGGCATACAACTGAAATACTTCCCTTATTGACAAAAACATTGAACAACAATGACTTTGACAAAATTGATCCTTTACTCAATAGTATACAAGCTAGCTGTGGTACCAACGAGTTTGTACAGCGTTTACGTATTCTTATATACATCATTGAAAAAAAGAATACCACAACAGAGATCAAAAATTATATAGACAATCAATTCGATAAAAATTTTCTACAAAGACTGGATGCGGCAGACCAGGACGATTTTTCAACACAATACGAACAGCATAAGGAAAAATACAATTTCGTGCCATTAAGGCATCCCCTGGACGGCCTGATAAAAGTAAGAGCCAAAGCCCTGCTTGCTTCCGATAGTTATACGTTAACCGATCAGGAAAAAACTATTTTAGAGCTTTTTTCAGATACTGAAGTTGCCAATGCCGTACAAGACCAACAAGCTAACGAACAAGATAATCAACAGCGGTTTCCAGTCCCCAAAGTGTACAGAGATAGACAGAAAGCCAAACTGGGCTATGTTCCTTCAATCGGCGTAGTCACCCCACTTGGCGGAGCCAACAAAATTTTCGGAACCAACATAAACTTTGGATTTATGCTGATGAGCTCGCTGGAAAGAAAATTTATTTTCGAAGGTGGCTTCAAGGTGCGCATCAACTCAAACGACCGCAATATTGATTACAATTACGAGGGCTCCAATGTTTCGGTCAATTCTTCAGCGACCGCATTTATGGGCGGTGCTGTAGGTTACAAAGTTTTTGACAACGACAAATTTATACTGATTCCAAAAGGTATCCTTGGCATAGATATTACAGATACCGGCATCACAGAAAGTGCTTATTCCTCCGGTTATTATGATCCGGATGGTTATTATTATGATGGCGGATACACCGATCGTATGGTAACCATCAATAATGTGCACTTAGGACTTGGTCTCGCATCCCTATTTCGCATGAAAAACCAAAAGTACATTGGTTTCGAACTCGGCTATCATTACACGCCTTATGATGCAAGCAGCAAGGTATTGATCCCGATACAGGCAAATTATGGAAGCTTGGAGCTATTCTTCAGGTTTTAGGCAAATAGCCCTCAAAAACCTGATGACTTCGCAGACACCAACAGCAATGAAAGCGAGCTGAAGGTTCTTTCTGGCCAATAAGACCAGACACTTTCAGAAAAAAATACGCCAGATGATGTCTATCTTACAAAACATCATCTGGCGTATATAAATCGAAAAAAATTCCGCTTGAGATCAATTTCCCAAGCCAAAAGGAAGATTTAATTCTTCAAAAGGCGTTGTATCTCATCCAATTTCATTAATGCTTCAACCGGAGTAAGCGAATTAACATCCAGGTTATTCAGCATATCCCTGATCTTATTCAAGACAGGATCATCAATAGAAAACATCTGCAATTGGTAGGCCTGTTTCTGGATTTTGCGCATGCTATCTTTAATCTGCTCACCACCTGTGCGCTCCTGCTCCAGCCTTTTCAAAATTTGATTGGCCCGATTAAGCAACTTTTGCGGCATTCCAGCGAGCTTTGCCACATGGATTCCGAAACTATGCTCTGAGCCTCCTGGAACAAGTTTACGCAAGAAAATAACTTTGTTATTAACCTCCTTCACCGTTACATTATAGTTTTTTATACGATCCAACGAAGTAGTCAGCTCGTTTAATTCATGGTAATGCGTGGCAAACAAGGTTTTTGCCTTAGCAGCAGGATGATTATGTAAAAACTCGGCAATAGCCCAGGCAATAGAAATACCGTCATAAGTACTTGTACCACGACCGATTTCATCCAAAAGAATAAGACTGCGGTCCGATAGATTATTCATGATGCTCGCGGTTTCATTCATCTCCACCATAAACGTAGATTCACCCGAAGAAAGATTGTCCGAAGCACCTACACGGGTGAAAATTTTGTCAACCAGGCCAATCTTAGCCTCTTTTGCTGGCACAAAACAACCAATTTGCGCCATTAACACGATCAATCCAGTCTGACGGAGCAATGCAGATTTACCCGCCATGTTAGGGCCCGTAATAATAATAATCTGCTGTGTTTTCGGATCTAAAAAAGTATCATTGGTAATATAATCCTCACCTATCGGCAGGTTTCTTTCAATGACAGGGTGTCTTCCACCTTTAATATCCAAAATCTTGCTCTCGCTGACTTCGGGTTTTACATAATAGTTTTTCTCCGCTACAACAGCAAAGTTAAGCAGTACATCCAACTTGGCTATGAGCTGGGCGTTGAGTTGAATAGGTTTGATGTATTCAGCAATGGCAACCAATAGCTCAGCATATAATCTATTCTCAAGCGCTTGTATCTTCTCCTCAGCACCGAGAATCTGTTCTTCATATTCTTTAAGTTCCTCCGTAATGTAACGTTCAGCATTCACCAGTGTCTGTTTACGGATCCACGTCGTCGGAACCTTATCTTTGTGCGTATTTGTGACCTCCAGATAATAACCGAAAACATTATTGAACGCTATTTTTAAAGAAGGAATCCCTGTGAGTTCCGCTTCCCTTTTTTGGATCTCAAGCAGATAATCCTTGCCACCAAAAGCGATCTTGCGCAATCGATCCAATTCAGGGTCCACCCCTTCCGCGATTACACTCCCCTTATTGATTGCGGCAGGAGGCTCCGCCTGAACCTGTTGCTCGATTTTTTCACGTATAACAGCACAAGCATCTAACTGATCTGAGATTGTCCGAAGAGCATCAGCATCTTTACGATCCGTAAGTTCCTTCAATTTCTCAATAGCATATAATGCGCGCTTCAATTGCACAATTTCCCGCGGATTCGCTTTTTGCAGTCCGATCTTGGAAATTAAACGTTCCAGATCTCCCACCTGCTTGATCTGACCAATCAGCTCATCCCGCAAATCACGGTTAGTGAAAAAGAAATCGACCACATTCAATCGCTCCTGAATACTCTTTTTGTCTTTGAGCGGCATCACGATCCAGCGCTTGAGCAGACGCGCTCCCATTGGACTGGATGTATGATCCAATACATCGGATAGCGTTACCGCATTTTCATTCAACGATCCGATTAATTCCAAATTGCGAATCGTAAAACGATCCAGCCACATAAAACGGTCCTCTTCAATACGGGAAAGCGTAGAAATGTGTTGCAGATTACGATGCTCGGTTTCATTGAGGTAATGCAATGCTACACCAGCAGCAACAACTCCTGCAGTCATGCGGTCCACACCAAATCCTTTCATCGAGGAGACTTCAAAATGCTTCAATAGCGTTTCAGTGGCATAATCACCCGTATAAGGCCACTCGTCAAGAAAATAGGTGTAATATTGTGATCCAAACTGCTCTGTAAACTCCTTGCTCTGTTTTTTTGAAAGAATAATTTCTCTCGGTTTAAAACCTTGAAGCAATTTATCTATATAGGCCACACTACCTTGAGCAACCAGAAATTCACCTGTTGAAATATCTAAGAAAGAAATACCGATCCGCTCCTTTTCGATAAAAATTGATGCTAAATAATTATTCGATTTCTGTTGAACAATATTGTCACTGTAGGAGACTCCAGGTGTCACTAGCTCGGTCACACCGCGCTTAACAATTGTTTTTGTCGTCTTCGGATCCTCCAGCTGATCACAGATCGCCACCCGTTGGCCAGCACGCACCAGTTTCGGAAGATAGGTTTCCAATGAATGATGGGGAAAACCAGCCAATGCAGTTTCCGATTCCGAGCCATTGCCACGCTTTGTCAAAACGATGCCCAAAATCTGGGCAGCTTTGATCGCATCCTCACCAAATGTCTCGTAAAAATCGCCAACACGGAACAACAACAACGCTCCAGGATACTTAATCTTGATCGCATTGTACTGTTGCATCAATGGGGTCACTTTCTTTTCTTTTGCCAACTTTTAAAATCAATTTTTATGAAGCGTAAAAATAGGATAATATCGTCGCTTTGGCAAACGATACACTCAACTTCTCGACAAAATCATTTCCATTAAACAAGAATATAAGCTAAGTTTGTATCCGAAAAAAATTAGTCATGGCCATCAAAAGATCTGGTAAACAAAATACGTCCAGCAAACAACAAAATACCTTCAAAAAAAAATCCTTCAACCCATTGAAGTCCATAAAATCTCCTATCCTGCGCATTGTGACACGGGTAGTACTCTATTTTATTGGCATTTCACTCTTTTGGGTCATTAGCCTGCGGTTTATTAATCCTCCCATCACTTGGTTGATGATTCAACGTGGGTTTGAGCTAAAAGAACAGGGCAAGGGATTTAAACTGGAAAAAAACTGGCTGGATTACGATGAACTTTCGGACAACCTAAAGTTAGCGGCCATTGCCGGAGAAGACGCTCACTTTATGACACACTGGGGATTCGACATGCAAGGAATTCAGAATGCCATTAAAAAAAATGCACAGGGAAAGAAATTACGCGGCGGAAGTACAATCAGTCAGCAGGTAGCCAAAAATGTCTTTTTATGGCCAGGGCGCTCCTGGTTAAGAAAAGGCTTCGAGACCTACTTTACCATTCTTATCGAAACATTCTGGAGCAAGAAACGCATCCTCGAAGTTTATCTTAATGTGATTGAAATGGGACAGGGAGTTTATGGTGCGGATGCGGCAGCTTCGTATTATTTTAGCAAAACAGGCAGCAATCTTTCCAAAAAACAGGCCGCATTGATTATAGCCATATTGCCAAACCCAAGAGAATGGGATGCGCGTAACCCTTCTGCTTATGTCAATAGACGTGCAAATGCGATAGCAAAATATATGCATCATTATACTATTCCTGAATAAGCGAAACCATCGCTGTTCGGCGGATCGATCAGAAGAGAAGCAATACAGATCTATAGATCAAAAAGAAAGGCCATATGTAACTATGGCCTTTCTTATATAAAATGGTTTTACAACCTATCTAAAAAGTCGTTTATGCCAGCTTTGATGGAAGGGTATTACCCAAGCGTCTTCCATTTGATGCTCATGGGTAATGGTATTATCAAATACTAAGGTATTATCGTTGATGGTACCGTCTGCCAATAACTTCTCAAATCCGTCATGGTTAACCACGCCTATTCCCTGATCCCCTTTATATGCAAATTGCATTCGATCAAATAGTTGAATACCATACTTCGATTCAACTCCTTTTAAAAATCGAACCGAACTATCAATAGAACAACCTGATGCAGCCGCCACTTCCTCGTCCACCTTAAGGATGATAAAAAGATTATCCCGCAATTCTGCGGATGCAGAAAGTGGTTTTCCATGCACTTTCCATTGTTCGGCAAACGCTTTCAGGTCAGTAACAATCTCCTGTCCCTCTGTCGCCGTTAACAGGCGATCTGCCTGATAAATCCAGATACGCTTCATATGCGAATGATTTTTACAGATCCATCTAGCCGATATGAATCAACTGATTAATCCGATACTGTTTATACTCCCGGATACATGGAATATAGTCTCCATCGCATCCGATTTCATTTAAATATTAAACCAGATTAAACAACTCGAATCCGGCGTGCCATTGTATTTCATCACAATACCTTGACCCTCAACTCTTACCACTAACCAATATAATACGGAGAGATCATCAAATAAACGATCACGCCGGTAACAGCTACATAAAGCCACATGGGATAAGTAATACGGGCAAGCTTTTTATGACGCTCATAAGAACCCGATATGCCTCTAACAAATGTAAAGAGTACAAAGGGGATGATGATAATGGAAAGCAAAATATGCGTGATCAGGATAAAGAAATAGATCGGTCTTAAAATTCCCTCGCCGCCATATTTCGTTTCGATTGAAGTCATGTGATAAGCGACATACATCGCCAGAAAAGCTAAAGAGCAAGCAATACACATTTTGATCAAACGCTCGTGCAGGGGCTTATTACCCTTTTTTATCGCAGCCACAGCCCAAAAAAGCAATACAGCCGTAATCCCATTGATAGCCGCGTAGATAGGAGGCAAAAATGTTAGCGGTTTTACATCATAACCCAGCTTTTGTAAATTCACCGTAAAAAGGATAGCAACCACTATCGGTATCACAATCGATAGCAACCAAATCCATTTACTATACTTTTTTTCCTTGTTAAGACTCTCTTCCATGATATAATTACCTCTTTTGTTCTATTGTAGCTGGATGGTTTCGGACTTCCTCGACCAATAATAATTTGATTTCATCCTCAAGGCGGTCAACATCCGTTTTGACATTAATGTCATAAATACCTCTTATCCGTCCTTTTGTATCAAGTAAAAGATAATTAGACCCAATAATAAATGGTTTGCTGCCCTCCTTATTGACAAGTGCATCTTGTAATAAACTTTCCTGGGCAAATTTAAAGATATCAACAGAAGGATCTGTCACAAAAAACCAAGATTTGGTCCATGGTTTGTAAACTTTTGCGTATTTAGCTAACACTTCTGGTGTATCGTATGCCGTATCAACCGTAATTGAATACAAGCGGACCTTCTTATTCTGAATAAATCGATTGGCGATTTGATCCAAACGCTTAATCATCGTCCGCGATAATGAAGCATCTCTAGAGTACATCAGATGGACGACAGAAAGTGTTGTATCATTATCCAATAGATGCACTTTCTTGCCATCGAAATTCACAAAATCAACCGGGGGTACAGTATGGTAGATGGTATCGGGAATATCACGTCCCCATTTACGATGGGTAGTTCCCGGAACCTCTTTCTTTCCAAAAATTGGCAAAGAGGCGTAGCTATTAGAACCGCTTTTATTTAGTACAAAATATAAAAATCCTGGCAATAAAAGAATTACTGCCAGGATCAATATAGTTTTAATACCTTTCTTTTGTCCAGTATTATTATCCATTCACTTTATCTATTTATTTGGAAACAATTGATGTTCTTGAAAAGCAGATGCTAAATACCCTCCTTCAACAAGCATCAAAACAATAAAATAAATAATAAAAATAAACACAATTGCAACGGTAACAATGAAACTCGACTTCTCGAATTTCAAGTGCATAAAGAATGCAACGATATAATAAGCTTTAACTAAAGTAAGCACGATATAAATAGTATTTACTAACGCACCTTTAGCTAAAATTTGCCAATGGTGCACGAAGCCCAATGCAATTAAAAACTCTAGACAAGTAAGGGCTAAAAGTACACCAAATACTCTCCAGATGGCCTTCTTATCCATCCCACCTTCGTGAGCGTGCTCGCCATGAGCGATATTATCTTGATATTGTGACATAGCTATCTAAATTTATTATTTCGGAATTAGATTAAGTAGAAGAACGTAAATACGAATACCCACACTAAATCCACAAAGTGCCAATATAAACCTACTTTCTCGATCATAAGATAAGAACCACGGTTTTCGAATGTATTATTTAATGTCATACATAGAATGATGATATTCAAAATAATACCCACAGTAACGTGGAAACCGTGAAAACCAGTAATTGTAAAGAACAAGTTAGCAAATTGCAAGGCCGAAGTATAAGAAATGTCATGTGTGAAATATGGCATTAATGCTGTTTTGATGGCATCACCTTCTAAACCTGTTGCTGGATTTTTACCAAACCAGAAACCCATGTGGTGTAAATGAGTCCACTCGATAGCCTGACAACCTACGAAACAGATACCTCCCAAAATAGTCCAAAGCATCCATTTAACAACTTCATTCTTTTGGTTACGGTGACCAGCTTCCACGGCCAAAACCATAGTTACAGATGACATAATCAAAATAAAGGTCATTAAACCGACAAATACCAACGGTTGACCATGCTCTGCAATTCCTGGGATAGATTGGAAGATCTTATCAGGATCAGGCCATGTTGGATGAGAAAAGCGTTGTGCGCCGTAATAAACCAAAAATGCAGAAAATGTGAAGGCATCCCCTACCAAGAAAAACCACATCATGATTTTTCCATACTCTAAGTTCCAAGGTGATTTCCCACCATTCCATGGACCAGTTTTTACCTTATCCAATTGCGATACTGTTGTACTCATTGTTTACTATTATTGATTCAAAAGTAAGAAAACATATATATAAATCCATAAAAGATCGAGAAAATGCCAAAAAATACTGGCAAGATCCATGCGGAAAAGATTGCCGTCTTTAGGAAGTTTGTTAATTCCTATAATCGCGCCAATCAAAACGATCAACCCCGCAATAATATGCGCCAAGTGCATCCAGATAAAAACGTAAATAAAAGATTGCGATGCATTGTTATTCACAAAATAAACACCCCTATCGATCAATACATTCCAAGCATGAACTTGCAAGGCAAAAAATACAGCTCCCAAAATAAAAGTTGCTATCAAAAACAACCGTTGTTTGGAAGACTCGCCATTTTTAGCCGCTTTATGTGCTAAAAACATCGTTAGACTACTAACCGCAATCACCAAGGTACTATATAAAAGTGCATTTGGCAATAGGGTCTTAATCCCTTTGTCCACGCCGCTCGCTGTATATACAATGAAACCACTGGATAACGCCGCAAACATCATGAACATACCCAACATACCCAACCATAGGTTGAACTTTTGGGCTTTTCTCTGTACTAACTTCTCGTCAGTTTGTGCTTGTATATCTAACATTATTTCAACGGAATAAAGTTAAGCAATAATACGAGTTGTGTCACAGGTAAATAAATAAATGAGGTAAACATCACTTTCTTCGCTGAAGGAATATCACAATTCTTAAACAGCAAATAACCGTAATAACCAAACATTATTCCACCGACCACGGATACAATCGTAAACCAAATTCCACCAAAGCCAAAATGATAAGGTATAAAACCTGCAGGTATCATAAACAAACCTGAAATGAATACCATAAACGCAGATATCTTATCACGTTTTGTCGTCGGCAATAAGCGAAAGCCCGCTAATTTATAGTCATCATCCACAACCCAGGCAATTGCCCAGAAATGCGGAAACTGCCATAAAAACTGAATAGCAAACAACACAAAGGGAATAATAATAATTGCCGCTTCGTTATGTCCACTATAGTAGGCTAAATCGTCTTGCGAAAAGGCTGCATAATATCCAATTAATGGCGGAAATGCACCCGGAAACGCGCCGACAAACACTGCTATTGGTGATTTTCTTTTTAATGGTGTATAGATAAAGGCGTAAAGAAGGATACAGAAAACCGACAGCAGACCAGCGACAAAATTTAAACGAACAAGCACCAAGGTTCCTAAGATGCCCATAAAGACACTCAATACCAAAGCCTGTCCTGTTGTCATGCGGCCTGATGGCAACGGTCTGTCCTCCGTACGTTTCATCAGTTTATCCAAATCCTTTTCAATGATCTCATTAAAACCGTTGGCAGAACCTGTCACCAGAAAACCACCTATAGTCAACAATAACCAATTGAACCAGAATATATCACCCTGTTGTTTTGATCCTATCAGAAAAGCAATTGACGCGGAAAATACGACCGTCAATGTAAGTCTCAACTTAACAAGCTTTTTGAAATCTGAAATAAATTCTTTCATAACTAAAAGAGACCTCCTACTATCAGTGTAATTAAACACGTACTTTTAAACATAAACATCCCGAATTCCAAGATTAGTGCCTTTGCTTGTTTAACAATAACAACAGGTAGAACTGTGCCCCAAATAAGAGCGTAGCTACCACCAAATGCGTTGTCTGTGCAAATGCAGGTATTGCAAATCGAGCTAAGATAATTCCTGATAGCATTTGGATACCCACTAGAATCAATGCGATTAAAGCAAATTTATATTGCTTAGAACCCGTATTAAAACTCGTGCGGACCAAAAAGAATAATACAATAACTAAAATCAAAGAACAATATGCCAACCAGCGATGTAACTCAAACTGTTGGCCAATAGTTGTTATAAAATCAGTCCGGGCTATCGTTGAACCGGTTAATAAATCAACCTCCTCTCGAACTCCCGTTCCGACAATTACCTGTGTTAGCATCAATAAAATTGAAGCAATAGCAAGCCCTTTTAATATACCCAAAGAACGATTGACCAGTAAGGTCTTGTTTCGCAAAGTAACTGCTTTGAAATATGTATAAATACTAATACAAACAATTACAATGGCTAAGAGCATATGTACCGTAATAATCCAGGGCATCAGATTTGTCGATACAACGATCGATCCCAGCCAAGCCTGAAGTACGACAACAAAAAGATTAATCACTGACCAAACAACGATCGAGCTTTTTGATTTTAAATAGGTGAAAGAATAAATAGCTGTAAATAACAAACAGAATCCGGAAACAACGCCTACCAACCGATTGATATATTCCGTCCAAGTTTTCGCAACATTAAACTCTTCATGCTGCAAAATACTCTTATCGGTACGGAGCTTGTAAGCCATTTCCTTATCGCCGAAAAATTCTACAATTTTCGCGAAACGTTCGTTCTTCTTTGCTCTTCCTTCAATATAATGCTGTTCATATCCTTGAGGTAATTGGGAGATATCTGTTGGAGGAATAATACGGTTAAAACATCTTGGCCAATCTGGGCATCCCATTCCTGACCCTGTACTCCGAACAACTCCTCCAGCAATAATGACCAAAAACAACACAATGATCGTTATAAAATTGGTCTTTATAAATCGCTTCTCAGCTGCTGGAAACATAATACTACCCCTACCTCTTAAAATACAAACTTCCATAAAATAGAGTAGGAATTCCTACTCTATTTTATAAGATTTTATTAGTCTTTTCTACCATTTTGAGCATTCCATTCTGCCTGGATACGCTCAGCTTCCTCGTCTCCTTCGAAATCATGAGGCAAATTAGAGCTCATTGTTTCAGAGAAAGGAACACTTTGAGGAATAAAATCCTCACCATGACCTGGCTTACTGTAATCGTAAGGCCAACGGTGTACAGTTGGAATTTCTCCTGGCCAGTTACCATGGATATGCTCTACTGGAGTAGTCCATTCCAATGTGTTTGACTGCCAAGGGTTTTGTGGGGCTTTTTTACCGAAGAAAATCGATGTAAAGAAGTTCCACAAGAAAGCTACCTGACCTAAAGCAGCGATGATTGCAGCCCATGTTACCAATTTGTTGACAGAAACCCATTTCGCCATGAAAGCAAACTCTGTAAATGCATAGTAACGGCGAGGCACACCATCGATACCCATAAAGTGCATTGGGAAGAATACCATGTAAGCACCAATGAAAGTCAACCAGAAGTGTAAATAACCCAATTTTGTGTTCATCATACGACCGAACATCTTAGGATACCAGTGGTAAACACCACAAAGCATACCGAAGATTGACGCCGATCCCATTACCAAGTGGAAGTGGGCAACAACAAAATACGTATCGTGTAAGTTGATATCTAACGCTGCATTACCTAGGAACAATCCTGTCAAACCACCAGAGATAAAGAACGATACCAAACCGATAGCAAACATCATCGCTGGAGTGAAACGGATATTACCTTTCCACAACGTTGCAAGATAGTTAAACGCTTTTACAGCAGAAGGAACCGCGATAATCAATGTTGTAATCATAAATACACCACCCAAGAACGGGTTCATACCTGTTACAAACATGTGGTGACCCCATACGATAAACGATAATACGGTGATACCGATCAATGAATAAACCATTGCATGGTAACCAAAGATTGGTTTACGTGAGTTGGTCGCAATAACCTCAGAAGTTAAACCTAAAGCAGGCATAACAACGATATATACCTCAGGGTGACCTAAGAACCAGAACAAGTGTTGGAACAAAATTGGTGAACCACCTTCGTTCGGTAAAATTTGTCCTTGAACAACAAGATCCGACAAATAGAATGACGTACCAGCAGCACGGTCAAAAATCAGAAGAACAACCGCCGAAACCAATACTGGGAATGACAACATACCCACGATAGCAGTTAAGAAGAACGCCCAGATTGTCAAAGGCATTTTCCATAAGTCCATTCCTTTTGTACGCATGTTCAAAATTGTACTTACATAGTTAATACCACCGATCAACTGTGAAGCTACAAATAGAACCATACTCACCAACCACAAAGTCATACCAGTTGCAGATCCTGCGATTGCAGTAGGAACAGCCGATAGTGGGGGATAGATTGTCCAACCAGCAGAAGCAGGTCCACTTTCTACGAAGAACGATGCAACCATAATCACTGATGCTACAAAGAACAACCAGTAAGATAACATGTTCATAAAAGGAGATGCCATATCGCGTGCTCCGATTTGATATGGAATCAATAAGTTACTAAAAGTACCTGATAGACCAGCCGTTAACACGAAGAATACCATAACGGTACCGTGAATGGTTACCAAGGAAAGGAAAAACTCCGGTTTTATACGACCGCCTTCAGCCCATTTACCCAAGAATACTTCTAATATAGGGAACTCTTTATCCGGCCATGCTAATTGGATACGGAATAATACTGATAAAAGCATCGCAAAAACTGCCATGATGATACCAGTGATCAAGAATTGCTTAGCAATCATCTTGTGGTCACCCGAGAAGATATACTTTCTGATGAACGACTCCTCGTGATGATGGCCGTGCGAATCGTGATGTTCAGCGCTATGCGATATTACTGTACTTGACATATTCGATTTTATATTCAAAAATTCTTAATTAGTTCAAAGATGCTGTAACTTGTACGCTATCCTTTTTCACGTTAGCTGTTTTACCGCTGAACTCTTTTTGCAAATCCTCAGTAAAATATTTGTTTTGTTTAGCTAACCACTCTTTATATTTCTCTTCAGTTACGACAACCACTTTCTTTTGCATGTTGTAGTGACCAGATCCACAGATCTTGTTACACAACATCACGAAATCATAGTTATAATCACCCAAACGATCACGCATCTCTTCTGTTGTAACAGTAGGTGTGAACTGGAAGTAATTGGTCATTCCCGGTACCGCATTGATCTGAACACGGAAATCAGGAATATAGAAAGAGTGAATAATATCTTTTGAAACGATATGGAAACGAACTGGTTTATTTACAGGCAACCAAATTTCAGATCCTTGAATATCATCCCAAGAATTTTTATCATTAAAGTCAATACCGTACGGGTTGGTTGGTGTCGTCATTTTATAATTACGTTTACCAATAATCCCATCTGAACCAGCATAACGGACATTCCATTGGAATTGCTCGCCTAATACCTCAACTTGTAATGCTGACTTTTGTAGATCCTCAGGAATATTTGTGATTGATCTCCATGTAAAGAAACCGAACAATACCAAAACTGTCAAAACAACAGCGGGAACAATTGTCCACAATTTCTCAATTGCATTGTTATGAGGATAATAATAAGCCTGACGTTTTGCACGCATGCGATACAAAAATGTAAAAGTCATCAACAAGATGTGTGTGATAACCAATACAAATGTTGTAATTGCAGTCGTAATGATAAACATTGTATCAATACGCTCACCGTGCTCAGTTACTGCAGATCTCCAATAAGCGGCTCCCCAGTGTACATATGACCAATATACACCGTAAAGGAATACAACCAAGAAAATGAATAACAATGCCGATTGAAACGTGTTATTCGCAAACGGATTGTATTTACCGTTCATCTTTCTTGTCAATTCATAGATCGAAAGTACTTTACCGATAACGGCAACAACTGTACATATAACCAAGAATAACAAGACATAATATGTGAAGTTTTTATAAACCTGAGGGTCTATTTGCTTCACTTCTTCAACAGCAGGAGCAGCAGCACTAGCTTCTGTAGAAGAACTAGCAGATGCAACAGCAGCAGTACCTGCTGCCGCTGTTGTATCTTTTGCAACCGAATCCGTTGCTGCAGGGGCAGCCACTGCTGTAGTCGCCGCTTTAGCAGAATCAGATGCTACTGTATCTTGTTGACTTGCTAGGATAGGAGTCGCAAAAAGCAATCCTAGTGCAAGCACAAAACCCGAGATGGATTTGAATCTATTATTTAATTTAAAGCTCATTTCTTTTATAACGTTTTTACGTAACCTTCCTTTAAAAGTGAAACTATATCTGATGATGCAAACTCTCATCCAAGAAAGGATGATTTTTAGGCACCAATGCTTGTTTACTCAATTTACTCATCACTAAGAAGATGAACAAACCTAAGAAACCAAGTGCAGTTCCGATTTCAATGATACCAAATCCTCTATGTTCAGCAACAGTACCAGGCATGATCATGATATAATAATCTAGCCAGTGACCAGCCAATAATAGAATCGCTACGAACAACATCACGTTTTGTTTCCGTTTCGCATCGCGATCCACTAATAGTAACAATGGTGCCACAAAGTTAATGATAATACTCAACCAAAACCAAGGTTTGTATTCAGGTTCCCAACGTTTGTAGAAATAAACTGTTTCCTCTGGGATGTTTGAATACCAAATCAACATGAATTGTGCAAACCAAACATAAGTCCAGAAGATAGAGAAACCGAACATCAATTTACCCAAATCGTGTAAATGATTTTCGTTTACCCAGTTCATATAACCAGCTTTCTTCAATACAACAACGATGATCGTGATACATGAAATACCACTTACCCACATTGCTGCAAAGTTATACCAACCGAACATTGTCGAAAACCAGTGTGCCTCTAAAGACATTACTGTATCGAAAGACCAGATAGGTGTAGTAAAACCGAAGATAACTAAGAAGATTGCCGACAATTTGAATGACTTTTTATAAGAAGTCAATCCACCTTCTAAATCTTCTTTATAAGAAAGTTTCGCAAAAATAACGGCAAAAATGCTATATGTACCCATAAACACGACCTGACGGATCAAGAAGAATGGAACATTTAAATAAGCAGATTTACCTGCGATAATAGGGTCAAAATTTGTACTATGCGGATCAGTGATACCATCTGCATTCCAGTGGTGATATAAGTTATGTGTGGTTAAACCTAAACCTACAATAACTAATAAAACTAATGATGCAATTGGTAAAACACTCGCCATAGCCTGAGGTATACGTACCAAACCTGCAGACCATGCAGATTGTGTTACATATTGCAAGGCAACAAAGAATGTTCCAGCTGCGCATACACATGTAAAGTAATAACCCATCAATAACAAGTTGGCATAAGTACGCTCTACAGTAACGTGATCGCCCGAAAGCAACCCGAAAGCTACAGCAGCTACGCCTAGTACAACAGCGATAATACTGTACAATTTAGCCTTGCCAGCAAACTCGTATCGCTCGTTGAAATTATAATCGTGATGATGACTGTGAGTTCCCATTTATATATCTGATGTTAGATTATTTCTTTTGTAATTCGTTAACATACATAACAACTTTCCATCTCTCCTCTGGAGACAATTGAGATGCATGTGATCCCATGGAGTTGTGTCCGTAATAAATTGTATGGTAAATTTTACCATCAGTCAAGTCAGCCATCAAACCACCCCGTGAAGAGCTCGCTGCATCTGTTCTTTGATAAGATGGTGGCGGAGGAAAGTTCTCTAATTGACGAGTACCTCTTGAATCAGTCACGCTACGGTCTTTCGTGATAGGACCATCACCTTTACCTTCTACTCCATGACATATCGAGCAGTAAGTGGTGAACAAAGCTTTACCTTTTTCAAGATTTTCGGCATTTACGACCAAAGGACTTTTTACTTCTCTTCCTGCACGTTCATAATCCTCTAATGTATTGGCGTATTCAAAACGAGTGAAACCAATTGGATCTGTACCTTTAGGAGGTGTTTGTGCTGTTTTTCCATCAGCAAAATTCGCATTAGGTTGATCCGGATTGAAAGCAAGCGGATCGTACATGTTACGAGAAAACTCTAAACCTGTACTACGAGTTGTTTTGTCACCACAAGAAGAAACAAGTGCTGTCAATGCCACAGCTGCGCATAGCGTTCCAAGTAAATTCTTCTTATTCATAGCTAACATATTTTCTATCATTGTACTTAACTTCAACAGCTCCAGCTTCTTTCAATAAGCTATCGATCAAAGCGTGATCTGTATTTTCTTTGGCATCTACTGCAAGGATGAAACGATCATCTGTTGCTCTCAAGTCCATTACACGAGGTGCACGTCCCGGAAATAAGTGGTTACGGAAGAAAAACGTGGCAACCATACCCAATGCACACAATAAGATCGTAACCTCAAATGTAACTGGAACAAAGTTTGGCATACCAAAAGATGGTTTACCACCGATATTCATCGGCCAATCATAAGCCATTGTATAATACAACAAACTAAAACCTAATGTCGTTCCTAATGCTCCAAAGCAAAATGCTGCGATAGGCAAGCGAGAAGGTTTCACACCCAGCTTTGCTTCGATGCCGTGAATAGGCATCGGAGTAAAGCAGTCGTAAATACTTATATTGTTTGCTTGCAATTTGTCGATCCCATGCATCATTTCATCGGGATCCGCAAAACTACCTAATATATATTTTGTATTGCTCATTGCTGATTATTTTCTAACTGATAATTCTTTAATCTCTTCTTCTGTCACTGAATCATATTTCTCTAATGACTCTTGGAAGTACTTCACTTGTTCCTCAGGGAATGCGCCTTCTTGAGCCAATTTAGTTTTATGTTGTAATGAAGATGATTTCAACAACAATTTCACTTCGGCGATAGCGATACCTGGTAAGAAACGTAAGAACAACAAGAATAATGTAAAGAATAATCCGATTGAACCTACAAAGATACCTACGTCTGTCCAAGTTGGGTAGAACATTGCCCAAGATGAAGGCAAGTAATCACGGTGCAATGAAGTCACGATAATTACAAAACGCTCAAACCACATACCGATGTTTACCACAATCGATAAGATCCATGAGATAGGAATACTTGTACGGATTTTTTTGAACCAGAATAACTGTGGAGAAATTACGTTACAAGTCATCATTGACCAGTAAGCCCACGCGTATGGACCCAACATACGGTTCTCGAAAGCATACATTTCGTATTCTGAACGAGAGTACATTGCGATAAACAACTCAGTTAAATAAGCTACACCCACGATAGAACCTGTCGTCATGATAATGATATTCATCGACTCAATGTGGAACATCGTGATGTAGTTCTCAAAGTTCATTACTTTACGTAAGATCAACAATAAAGTCTGTACCATCGCGAAACCAGAGAAGATCGCACCCGCCACGAAATATGGAGGGAAGATCGTTGTATGCCATCCAGGGATAACCGAAGTTGCAAAGTCCATGGATACGATCGTGTGTACAGAAAGTACCAGCGGAGTAGAAATACCGGCCAAGATCAATGACACGATTTCAAAACGTTGCCAAGTCTTAACAGAACCATTCCATCCGAATGATAATACAGAATAGATTTTTTGTTTTAATCCAGTAGCACGGTCACGAATTGTCGCGATATCCGGCAACAAACCACAGTACCAGAATACCAAGGATACTGTAAAGTAAGTCGAGATCGCAAACGCATCCCACACCAAAGGAGAGTTGAAGTTTACCCAAAGTGATCCAAATTGATTTGGAAGTGGGAAAATCCAATAAGCCAACCAAGGACGCCCCATGTGAGCTACAACGTATGTCGCCGCACAGATTACCGCAAAGATCGTCATCGCCTCTGCAGAACGGTTGATTGAATTACGCCAGTTCTGGCGGAAGATTAATAATACAGCTGAAATCAACGTACCCGCGTGACCGATACCTACCCACCATACGAAGTCGGTGATATCCCAAGCCCAGCCTACAGTTTTATTCAGACCCCAAGCGCCGATACCTGTCCAAAAGGTATAACTAACGCTAACTACCCATAATAAAGCACCTAATACAGCAACGGTAAAACCAATCCACCATGCTTTATTCGGTTTATTTTCAACCGGTAGTAAGATATCATCCGTAATTTTTGCATACGTAATGTCCTTACCGGTCATTAATGGTTCTCTTAATATTGATTCGTTATGCGATGACATAGTATTTTTATTTCAAATATTGTACAAGATTACGCCTCAAAAGTGTTTCTAACTTTTGTCATATAACCGATACCCGGTTGAACATTGATTTCCTCAAGTACGTAATAAACACGCTCGTTGCGTAATGCTTTTGATACTTCTGATTCTGGATCATTTGCATCTCCAAAGATGATCGCATTTGCCGAACATGCTTGTTGACAAGCCATTTGGATATCGCCATCTTTAACTTTGCGATTTTGAATCTTAGCTTGCAATTTACCTGCTTGAATACGTTGGATACACATTGAACATTTCTCCATTACCCCACGTGAACGAGTAACAACATCTGGATTCAATACCAATTGTGTGAACTCATTGTTCAAGTAGTTGTCAAAACGTGAATCATTCCAGTATGCAAACCAGTTGAAACGACGAACTTTGAAAGGACAGTTATTCGCACAGTAACGTGTACCAAAACAACGGTTATATGCCATGTGGTTTAAACCTTCTGAAGAGTGTACTGTTGCCAATACTGGACAAACCGTTTCACAAGGTGCGTGACCACAGTGTTGACACAACATCGGTTGGTGAACAACAGTGATATCTTCGAAATCTAAATCAGCCGAAGCTCTCGCAATTTCTTTCTCTTTTGTAAGATCTTGATCTTTTCCTTCGATTGTATAGTAACGGTCAATACGTAACCAGTGCATTTCACGACGACGACGAACCTCATCACGACCTACAACAGGAATATTATTTTCAACGTTACAAGCAACGATACAAGCACCACAACCCGTACATGCGTTCAAGTCGATTGCCATCACCCATTTGTGACCAGGTTGCTCATATTTGTTCCACAAATCGTATGTTTTGTGATTATCTGTAAAGCGTCCTGCCTCAGAGTTAGGATCTTTCAGATATTTCGCAAATGTCGTCTCACGGATCACGTTACGACCTTCGATCGTGTGGTGTGTTTGTGTTTGTGCCAATTGGTAAGTTCCAGACGCTTTCGCTACAGTTGCTTTAGCAACACCTTGTACTGTACCATTGATGATAGAAGCAAAAGGGAACGCGTTTTTACCAACTTCATTACCTGCTTTACCAACTTTTGTACGGCCGTAACCTACAGCAATAGAAACTGTTCCTTGTGCTTGACCAGGTTGTTGTACAACTGGCAATTCCAATTCAACACCATTTGCTTTTACAGTCACTTTACCGTCTTCACCCAATCCTAATTTCTCAGCATCTTTCGGGTTAAGAGCAGCGTAGTTATCCCAAGTTACTTTAGAAACAGGGTCAGGCAGTTCTTGTAAATAAGCGTTGTTCGCGTAACGACCGTCACGAAGACCAGCAGGCTCATAAAGTTTCAATTCAAACTCACCTGTAATCGCTTTGCTTGATGCCTCAATCGCTGAAGCCGCCGCTGCAGCATTTCCTGTAAATGCAGGAGCTGTTGCCGCTTTAGCACCTTTATATTCAAAACCAGTTTGCAATACAGCATCCCAGTTTTTCGTAGAACCCGCTAAGATTTGTGTAGACCACAAGTTCTTAACGAAGTTGTACATATCGGTATCATTTCCTGCCCAAGTCAACAAGCTTTGTTCAACTTGACGTGTTTTGAAAACAGGATTAATTGTTGGTTGAACGATCGAGAACAAACCTTCTTTTGGATTCGCATCACCCCAAGACTCCAAGAATGTACTTGCTGGAGCGATCGCTGTCAATTCAGAAGCTGTTTCATCCGCACGTTGCGAAAACGATAAGGTGAAAGGAACTTGTTTCAACGCTGCTTTTACATCTTCTGCTTTGAAGTAATCATACACCGGGTTGCTATTCAAGAAGAACGCAACACCAACTTGACCTGATTTCGCAGCTGCTAAGAAAGCTTGGAACGAAGAATCTGAACCTTGGTATTGTTTAGAATAGTTATCCAAATCGATGATTGTACCGTACGCGCCTAATGCAACGTTAATTGCATTGACCAATACCTGTACATTGACATCGTTAGAACCAGCAACAACAACTGCTGCGCCTTTGCTGTTCACCAATTCTTTCGCTGCTAGAGCGACACCTTTTTGTGCTTTTTTGTTTGCAGTGGCACCAGCCAAAGACTGACCAGTGATTGCATTATATAAAGCAACCAATGTAGCTCCTTCTTCCGAAGGTTTGATGGCGATACGAGCATCCGCATTTGTACCAGTCATCGAAAGACCAGACTCAAATTGCACGTGACGTGACATTTTTCCGTTTTTCAACGATTTATAATCACGGTTTTTAGCGTATTGTTGTGTATGCTCCTCACCTGCTAACCAAGTTCCTAAGAAATCAGCTGCAACGGAAACAATCACATTTGCCTTTTCAAAATTGTATGAAGGGACAACAGCTTTCCCAAATGAAGCTTTATTCGCCTCAATAATACCGCTGTAAGATACAGCATCGTATTGTACATGGTTAACTGTTGGGAATTTCGTTGCGAAAGCAGCGATAGCCGCCAACGTTGAAGGACTGTTTACGGTGTTAGAAACGATCGTAATTTGTTTACCAGAAGATGCTGCTGCATTCAAAGCTTTAACAACTTCCCCATCCAATTTAGACCACTCTACATCTTGACCTTTCAATTGTGCCTGTTTCAATTTGGACTCATCGTATAAATCCAATACAGAAGCAGCAGTCGTTGAATCCAAACCTTGGTTCAAACCAATTGCATTCGGGTTAGGCTCAACATTGATCGGACGACCTTCGCGCGTTTTAACCAAGATACTTTGACCGTTGAACGTCGAAGCATAATAGTTAGGGATACCTGGAGTTACCTCTTCAGGTTTAATCAAATAAGGAACTGCCTTATGCACAGGAGTACGGTTACAAGCCGCTAAAGAAACAGCACCCAAACCAAATCCTAATGCTTTCAAGAAGTCACGGCGAGGAGTTTTAGTACTCAAGCCAGCTTCGTTTAATACATCTTCTACAGGAATAGATTCGGCAAACTCACCCTTGCTTCCTTCAACGAAAGCAGGAGTTTGGTTTAACTCTTCCAAACCTTTCCAATATTTTTTATTGCTATCCATTTAAGCTGTATATAAGATTGCGTATTTCAAATAATTATTAATAGTGACACTTACCACACTCAAGACCACCGATCATGGCTGCAGTCATTTTCTCACCTTTCTTAATTCTTTCGTGTGCTTTAATCAAATCTTCATAGTATTTGTTATCCGATTTGATATCTGTCTTTTTGTGACAATCAACACACCATTTCATCGTCAATGGAGAGTATTGGTATACTTCTTCCATATTTTGGATTGGACCGTGACAAGTTTGACACTCAACACCAGCTACCACAACGTGTTGTGAGTGGTTGAAGTAAGCAAAGTCAGGTAAGTTGTGGATACGAACCCATTGAATTGGCTTCGGATTGTTACCGTAAGTACGCGTATCAGGATTCCAATCCAATGCACGATAGATTTTAGCAATTTCCGGAGAAATCTCACCATCATAATGCTCTGATGCAGTGATTGTATTGTGACAGTTCATACATACGTTGGCCGATGGAATAGACGCATTTTTAGATTTAAATGCTCCACCGTGACAGTATTGACACTCAATTTTGTTAACACCAGCGTGGATTTGGTGCGAGAACTTAATTGGTTGAACCGGCTGATAGCCTTGGTGAACACCAACGTTCCACATGGTCTTCCAACCACCTACAGCTAATAATGCAACTAACATCAAGACTGTAAAGCCAACCAACTTTTTGTTTTTAACGAATGCTTTCGCAAACTTCACAAAACGTTGGCTATCTTCTGGCTCTTGTTGCGCAGCAATAGCTTCTTGGTTTTTAGCAATTACATTTTCTAAGGTACGGATCACACGATTCAACACCACGATAACCACTACAGCCAAAACAACAACTGCGATCAAGCCCAAAATCATGAACATAGACGCGTTATCATCTTTAGCGCCAGCACCACCAGCAGCAGCCTCTTTCGGTTTCTCCTTAGAAGCATCGGTGATATACGCTAATACCGACTTGATCTGATCGTCAGATAAATCAGTAAAAGAAGTCATCACAAGCTTGTTGTTCTCTTCGAAGATTTTAACTGCATCAGCATCGCCAGACGCAATTAAAGCCTGAGAGTTCTTGATCCACTTGATTAACCAAGCTTCGTCTTTCGTCTCTGGAATCCCCTTTAAAGCAGGACCAACCACTTTTCTGTCAATGGCGTGACAGGATGTACACTTAGATTTGAAGATTTTTTCACCTTCCTTGACATCTTGCGCATGCAACGTCGTAACGGCAAATAATAGCATCAAACTCGTTGACACCACCCTCGCAAGGCTTCCCAAAACGGATGAGATAGTTCTCATATTTAGCACTTTATACTATTTATTTGTGAATGTAAAAAATTAACTCCCATGGTTAAAGGAGCCACTACCCCCCTAACAATGCCACAAAAGTATGATTTATTAACAAATCGCTGACAATTTTGTGACCTTTAATATCAATTTATAATCATTCTAAACAAATGCGTTTAAACAAGGATAAAAACAGCATTAAGCTATTAAAGTAGTTCCATCGCTACAACTTTTCATTTGGATAGCCATTCAAATATAAGACAATTCCATGACAATTTAAAATACTCAAAATAGCGGATCGCAGAAGACACAAAAAGTTTTTTTTCGTCCTAATTTCCGTACCTTTATAAGACGAATCGAGAACTTTATCAAGATGAATGGAGATCTGGTCAGGGTCAGGTCCCGAGCTAACAATAAAAAAATCTGGATGATGTCTTTATATAGCGGGAATAGCTCATTATATCGAAAGAATAACGCGTTCCTATTGGGTAGCTCCTAGTAAAGCCAGCTTCAACACTAAACACACGACAACAATGGAAACAAACAAAAAATACAACCCGTTAAGTAAAGAAGAGGAATACATTATTATACATAAGGGAACTGAACGGCCTTTTACCGGCGAACTTTTAGACAATAAGCTCAAAGGAACTTATATCTGCCGCCGTTGTGACAGCCCACTATACCGTTCGGAGTCGAAATTTGAATCTGGCTGTGGCTGGCCAAGTTTTGATGATGAGATTCCTGGAGCAATTACAAGGATCACCGATGCCGATGGTCGCCGCACTGAAATCCTTTGTAGCACATGTGGCGCGCATTTAGGCCATGTATTCCTCGGAGAAGGCTTTACGACAAAAAACACGCGTCACTGCGTTAATTCTATTTCAATGAAATTTGTAGCCGATACTACGAAGTAACTTTCACTTTAGTCGACTCACGAACTTTCAGTTCACAAGGCAACACCATTCTACGTGTTGCTTTTATTTTACCCTGAAGACGAAGCAACAAAATATTAATCAGGTTCTCAGCAATGTCCTTGATCGGCTGCGAAACAACTGTGATAGCAGGTTCTACCAACTTAAAAACTGTATGGTCGTCAAAAGCAATGACTGCTGGCATCGTAAAGTTGAACTTTTTAGCGGCCTTCAAGCCCGAAATCGCCAAATAGTTAGTGGAGAACAAAACAGCATCCAGCCTGTTTTCACAGATGAACTCCCGCAAAGATTCCATCGCCTCCTCATCCGAAGCATCCATTTGGATCTTCTGGATAAAACTTTGCTGCTTATTATTATCCATAGCTTTCATATAGCCATCTGAACGCTCTTTCATTTGAGTTTGATCCGAGTAGAGCGATACAAATCCGATACGTCTATAACCTTGTTGACACAAATGGTTACTTGCATCAAAGGCCCCCTGAAAATTGTCGGCCCCAACATAGTCTGTTTCAAGCCCCGGAAAATATCGGTCGAAGAGCACAACCGGGATATTATTCTGCTGTAACTGCTTAACGGTATCTTCCAATCCATCGGAAGGTGTAATAATAAAACCATCCACCTGCCGATCGTAAAACATCTGGATCAACTCCTTCGCTTTTTCTACATCATTGTTGGTACTACAATAAATAATACGATAGCCCTGCTCATAGACCTTACTTTCGATCAGGCGTGCTATATTCCCAAAAAAAGGATTGGAAATATCTTCGATAATCAAACCTAGAATCTTCGTCTTCCCTGTGCGGAGACTTTTTGCCAATTCATTGGGCTTATAGCCGACCTTTTTGACATATTCCAAAACCCGCTTAGTCAAAGCCTCACTAATACGCTTTTCTTTTGCCTTATCATTTAAAATAAAGGACACAGTAGTTACAGAAATCCCCAAGGCCTTTGCGATATCACTGATCAGAATACGTTTCTTCATGTAGTAGTAGTAGGTTTGTTAAGTTTTTTATTACGAAGATTACTAAAGTAAAAAATTTAACGACAATTTACTAAAATAATAATAAAATTGCGCTAAAAGGTTTTATTTACTAATTTTAAGCAGTTTTCAAATACCCGAACAAAACCTATGACAGGAAATAAACTACTCAAAACAGTGTTGGGCACACTAATTTTGCCATTTTGTGCGCAAGCCCAGCAAAATCTTACACAATATGTCAACCCCTTTATTGGGTCCGCGGATCATGGCCACGTCTTTGTTGGTGCGAATGTACCTTTAGGTGCGGTACAATTGGGGCCTACTCAAATCCCACAGATTTGGGACAAGTTCAATGGATGGGATTGGTGCAGTGGATACAATTACAAAAGCCAGGAAATTTTAGGTTTTACCCATACCCACCTGAGCGGAACAGGTATCGGTGACCTCAACGACCTTATGATCGTTCCTGCTAACGGAAAATTACAATTAACGCCAGCGGAATTCAATAAAATGAATACAGGTTATGGCTCTTCCTTCAAAAAGGAAAATGAGGTTGCCAAACCCGGATTCTATAGCGCTTATTTAGATGACTATCAGGTACAGGCCAACCTGACAGCAACCGAACGTGTTGGCTATCACCAATATCGCTATGAAAAAACAGACAATGCGCATATTTTGGTCGACTTAGGCTACCATATCAATTGGGATAAACCGACAGACACCTACATCAAACAGGTGAACGACTCGACCTTTGTTGGTTACCGCTTTTCAACAGGATGGGCAGCTGACCAAAAATTGTATTTTGCCATCAGAACTTCCCAACCGATACAGAAAGTAAGATTTTTCGACGGTAAAGAAGAAAAATTAGGCCAAACAACATTTAAAGGACAGGCGATAAAAGCGGCTTTATTCTTCGATGCTGTTAAAAACAAAACCATCGAACTTAAAGTCGGTATTTCTCCAGTAAGCTCGACCAATGCCCTGAATAATATCAATGCAGAGATCCCGGGCTGGAATTTTGAAAAAGTAAAACAAGAAGCCGATCAGCGTTGGAATAAAACCTTAAATAAGATTCAATTTGAAGCCGACAAAGATACGAAGACAATCTTCTATACGGCATTATACCATACCTACTTCGCTCCGACCATCTTCAACGATGCCAATGGCGATTATTTAGGAACTGACAAACAAGTATACGAGAAACAGGATTTTGTCAACCATACGGTATTTTCGCTTTGGGATACTTACCGTGGCCTTCATCCTTTGATGACGATCTTGGAAGACCGTAAAATCAACCAGGATTTTATCAAAACCATGTTGGCGATCTATCAACAACAAGGTAAATTGCCCATGTGGCACTTACAAGGTAATGAAACCAATACAATGGTTGGATTACCTGCGATTCCAGTCATTGCAGATGCCTTCTTAAAAGGAATTATTGACGAGAAAGATTATCCTTTGGTTTGGGAGGCTGTTAAGACCACAGCCATGGGCAATGATCACGGCCTGAAATATGCTCGTGAACTGACTTATATCCCGATCGACAGCATGCCGAATGAATCTGTAGCATGGGCATTAGAATATGCGATTGCCGACTTTGGTGCCTATAAAATTGCTGAAAAACTAGGTAAAACAGAAGACGCTGCCTATTTCAAAAAACGTTACAAACTATATGAGCAGTATTTTGACAAAGAAGTAGGTCATTTCGTCGGTAAAAAAGCCAATGGCGACTTCCGCAGACCTTTCGACCCATTGATGGCCAAACACCGTGAGAATGATTATTGCGAAGGAAATGCATGGCAATATACCTGGTTAGTACCTCAAGATGTCAAAGGTCTGATCAATCTTTTCGGTGGCGAGGAGAAATTTTTGAAAAAACTGGATTATTTTACGACCATGTCATCGGATCTTGGTGGTGAAGCTTCTCCAGATATTTCAGGACTAATCGGCCAATATGCGCAAGGGAACGAACCAAATCACCATATCCCTTACTTATATGCTTACGCTGGACAACCTTGGAAAGGTGCGGCCTTAGCCCGTAAAGCGATGACGGAGTTTTACACAAACAGTCCAGCTGGTCTATGTGGCAATGATGACGTCGGACAAATGAGTGCCTGGTATGTGTTCTCAGCGATGGGCTTCTATCCACTGAATGCAATGAGTGGTGTTTATGTCTTCGGATCACCGATGATGCAACATGCGAACATCAATTTACCAAATGGCAAAACGTTAGCGATCGATGTTAAAAATCAAGGTAAATCAAATCAATACATTAAATCGATCAAATTGAATGGTAAACCTTATGCTAAGTCGTTCATTACACATGCACAGCTTTTAGAAGGCGGACAGATGGAAATCGAGATGAGTGCCACGCCAAACAAAAACTTTGGTAAAAACAAAGCCGATTGGCCTTCAAGTATTGACAATAATTAACTGAAAAATTGTCAGTAAAACATTACTGGATTAATATTTGTCAATACCCTAGTAACATATTTAAGGAGAAATAAAACATGGCAGATTACAAAAACATCAATATACAAGATATCCCTGACGGAGGTGATAATCCAAAAGACTTCTATGAAACTTTCAAAGAGCGCTTAGAAGACTTAGAAACATTTCCAAAGGACTATACGTATAAATTTATCTTACCAAAAGATCAGGACCACTTCAATCAAATCCAGAGCGTATTTGATGACACAGGTGCTCAGTTTGACTTCAAGGACTCCAAAACAGGTAAGTATACTTCAATTACGGTAAACTTGAACGTAAAAGACGCCGATCAGGTCATCTACTACTACAAAGAAGTAGCGAAGATAAAAGGTGTTATCATGTTATAAAAGAACAAATCAGGCTGTCGAATTGACAGCCTGATTTGTTTTCTGATCTACATATTAACCTAACTCCTCCCTATTTCAGCATAACGACATCAAGCCAATAATCGCCGCTAAATCTTTTACTAGCATAGTGCAACTTGAATAGTTTAACAGCAGTCTCCTCATTTAAAAAATCCAAAATTCGTTTGACATCCCGCCGGGCAGCAAACTGTTTCCAGCTATTTTTCCGATCATAAAAAAAAGACATTTGTCCATTCACGCTATTCCAAGCCCTTCCCAGCGCATATAACTTCGTTTCACTAAACAGTATATTAAAATAGTCTTTATATACCGCACAATCGAGCGTAATCTCTTTATTTTTATTAGCCATCCAGTCAAATCGATACGAACAATACATTGGATTCCCATAGTAAATACCAGGTTTATGGGGAATCTTGGCCTCCTCAAAAAATTGCTTGAGCAATTTCACTACTTCTGGCTCGCCATCGTATGCTAAGGGCACAACACTACGCTCACGATCCATATATAAGGTAAAAGAAGACAGATTGAAGCCCCAGCGTCCTTGATGATCCAATAAAAACTTGGACAAACGCTCCACAAGCGGTGACATCCCACCTCTGAATGAGCCTTGCACGGAAAGTGCTTCAAATAGTCTCGCCTCGTTAAATTTATAAGGGCTTTCATACACATCCATCACAAAGCGGTTATATTCCCGATCAAAATTAATGTAAAGCTCGTCTGTCATTGAATCTCTGATAGCTTTATCCTTTAAGATTAACCTATTAAGAGGCCAAAATAAATCCTGTTTATAGGACCACAAAATGGCACGATCCAGTGTATAAAACTCATAACGCCCCTTGGGCAAGATCATATTATGTTTAGCTGCATAATGCTGTACAGTGGCAGATAGCTGCTGAAATTTATCCCCATAAGACCGCTGACCATAAACTGACCCATGCATGAGGACAAACACCAAAATCTGACCAGGTTTAAACAGAAACAAACGAAGTATACTTTTCATAGGATAAAGATGTAGGTAAGTCTTATTTT
Source organism: Sphingobacterium sp. UBA6317 (assembly GCF_002440385.1). NCBI lineage: Bacteria > Pseudomonadati > Bacteroidota > Sphingobacteriia > Sphingobacteriales > Sphingobacteriaceae > Sphingobacterium > Sphingobacterium sp. UBA6317. The sequence continues at coordinate 122,798 of NZ_DJTD01000038.1, forward strand.
CCATAAAAAAAGCCCGCTTAAAGCGAGCTTTTCATATCATTTGAAAGGAATAAACTTATTCTTGTCCAGCACCAGCTACAGGAGCTTCACCGGCAGGTTTATCCTGCTTTGGTTTGTCTTCTTTCGGAGGACGAGGCAATAACGCTTTACGCGAAAGCTTCATCTTACCTTGTTTGTCGATATCCAACAATTTAACCGTTACTTTATCACCTTCTTTGAAAATACCGTCCATTGTTTCAAGACGTTTCCAGTCGATTTCAGAGATGTGCAATAAACCATCTTTACCAGGCATGATTTCAACGAAAGCACCGAATGGCATAATTGATTTCACTTTACCTTCGTAAGTTTCACCAATCTCTGGTTTAGAAGCGATTGCTTTAATACGACCTACGGCATCATCGATAGCGGCTTTATTATCTGCGAATACTTGAACAACACCTTTGTTATCAACTTCTTCGATCGAAATTGTAGCACCGGTCTCACGTTGCATCTCTTGGATAATTTTACCACCTGGTCCGATTACAGCACCAATAAATTCTTTATCGATCAACAATTGAACGATACGAGGTGCATGTGGTTTGTAGTCTTCACGTGGAGCAGAAATTGTTTTCTTCATTTCACCTAAGATGTGTAAACGCGCTTCTTTTGCTTGATCCAAAGCTTGCGTCAACACTTCCCATTTCAAACCATTGATTTTTAAGTCCATTTGACAAGCAACGATACCTTTTTCTGTACCAGTTACTTTAAAGTCCATATCCCCTAAATGATCTTCATCACCTAAGATATCCGATAAGATCGCGTATTTACCAGTTTTCTCATCAGAAATCAATCCCATGGCAATACCTGAAACTGGCGCTTTCAATTTCACACCGGCATCCAAAAGTGCTAATGTACCAGCACATACCGTAGCCATTGAAGAAGATCCATTTGATTCCAAGATATCAGAAACAACACGGATCGTATATGGATTTTCACTGTCTGCAGGAAGTACCTGTTTCAATGAACGCATAGCCAAGTTACCGTGACCAACTTCACGACGGCCAGGACCTCTATTAGGTCTTACCTCACCTGTAGAGAATGCAGGGAAGTTGTAGTGAAGAATAAATTTGTTATAACCGTGGATAAAAGCACCATCAATCATTTGCTCATCGTCTTTAGCACCTAAAGTAACCGAAGTCAATGATTGTGTTTCACCACGTGTGAATACAGCCGAACCATGTGCAGCAGGCAAGTAATCTACTTCAGACCAGATCGGACGTACAGTACGTACATCACGGCCATCTAAACGCATACCTTCATCCAAAACCAGGTTACGGACAGCATCATACTGAACATCGTGGAAATATTTTTTAAATAAGAATGCGGTATCATCATCCAATTCCTCGGGCATTGTTGCTCTGTACTCTTCCGCGATTTTTGCGAAATTCTCAGAACGGTCATGTTTGGCAGAAGCAGATTTTGCAATAGCGTAAACTTTATCGTAAGTAGCTGCAAAAATAGCATCTCTCAATTCTAGGTTTTCAGGCTCGTGGTTATACTCACGCTTCACAGTTTTACCAACTAAGTTAGCCAGTTCTACCTGAGCAGCAACTTGTTTTTTGATAGCTTCATGAGCAAAAGCAATTGCTTCTACCATTTCAGCTTCAGAAATTTCTTTCGCTTCACCTTCGACCATACCGATATCCTGTGCCGAACCAGCAACAATAAACTCTAAAGTTGCATTTTCAAGCTCAGACAATTTTGGGTTGATCACTAACTGACCGTCAATTTTCGCAACACGAACTTCAGAAATTGGTCCATTGAAAGGAATATCAGAAACAGCAATAGCTGCAGAAGCCGCCAAACCTGCTAAAGCGTCAGGCATAATATCTTTATCTGCCGAAATCAAGCTGATTGCAACTTGTGTATCTGCGTGATAATTTTCAGGGAACAAAGGACGTAATGCACGGTCTACCAAACGTGAGATCAATACCTCATAATCTGACAATCTAGCCTCACGACGTAAGAAACCTCCTGGAATACGGCCAGTTGCCGCATATTTTTCTTGATAATCTACAGAAAGGGGTAAAAAATCAACGCCAGATTTCGCTTCTTTAGCTGAAACAACTGTTGCAAGCAACATCGTATCACCTTGTTTTAATACTACAGCCCCATCAGCCTGTTTTGCCAATTTCCCTGTAGACAATTCGATCTGGGTGCCATTACCCATATCGATGGTCGTTTTAATTTCGTTGTAATTCATTTAATCTTGTTTGCGACATGCTTTTCATCTTGTTGGCAGCATGCCAATATTTTAAATACATTAGATTTCAGCACAAAGGTAAATTAAAATATTAAGATTAATGCAATTCACAGCAGGCTAAATCATCAAACCCTCGGAATACGGTAGCAATTGCCCCAGTCTGTCAGCCAATGAATCGATTGAAGTCTTCTCAAGTTCTCTTACTTTTTCGAAAAAGGCCTCCAAAGGCCGATCATTTATAAAGAGGAATCTAGCCTATTGCGCAGTATAAGAAAAGATGTAAACTTTTCTCAGGATGGGATAATATGTAAACCTATTTCAATATAAGACATGGCTACCATCTTCGGAGATTCTTCGGTGCTTCTTCGGTACTTGTTCGGAGCTTGTTCGGTACTTCTTCGGTTGGAAGCGAAGAAATAGCGAGCAAGCTCCGAGGAAAAAGCGATTAAATAAAGACTAAATAGTGAAACTGAAGTAAGGGATAAATAGGCCAATGTCGTCCGCTAACCTAAGAAAGTCCTGAACAACTACAAAAGGCCATGACGAACAGAAAACGACCATGCTGACGCGAAAAATACAATAACAATTCGGGCACGATAAACACAATAAAAAAGAAGCTGTCTCAAAT
>NZ_DJTD01000049.1:0-95520 GCF_002440385.1 Sphingobacterium sp. UBA6317
AGCTACTTTTTGTTCTTTTTCTTCCCAAATGAACAGTTCTGTGAAATAATCAACAAACAACTCACAAATCTATCGCATAGCCATATTTAATAAAAAAGCTGCCTCAATAAATTTGAGACAGCTTCTTTTTATTGCTATACCCTTTCATTATTCCAAACCTGTATATACTACTCTCCAGATTCAGTCAAGTTCTCCTGCTTTTTACTGGCGAACTTTGGTATAAGATGATCGCGGAAAACGGAATTAAGAGCGGGCAAGAAAATAGTCGCGGCAGATAAATCGTTAATAACATGAAAAGAGATAAAATATACCATTGGACTTATCAACTATTAAGATGCGGAATTATCTTATTCTGGCTCTATGTTGGCATGGACAAAATATGGATCCATGATGCATTTGAGCTCTCACTGGTTCATCAACCGCTTATTGGCTCCTTTGCGCCTGTCCTTTCCTGGTTGATGCCACTGTTGGAAATTTCTTTGGCCGTCTTACTTTTTATGCCGCATAAGAAACTGGAACGCCTAGGTTGGTCAGTATCCCTTCTTTTGATTCTTATTTTCAGTATCTATATCGCCTTGGGTGTATTCGGCATATTAAAAAATGCGCCTTGCATGTGCAGCAGCTTTTTGACCAACGTCAATCGGATCACACACCTCTGGATAAACGCGCTGTTATTTATCCTAACCCTCGCAGGGCTTTTTCTCAGCAGAAAAACATCAAATAAAACAGCTAAACGTATTCAAAATAACCGCTATAAAAACAGAATAAATCTGTTCCTCCTACTTTTTATTGTTATCGTCATTGGTCATGTCCAAGTGCTGTTGAAAGGAAAGTCGAAGAATGCATTCGACTACCCCATGCAGGGCGCCCCGTTCCCGAACGAGCTTGTAGAGGGGTTACAGTAATTCGGCTACAGCATAGGAAAACCAGACCGTAGTTTCAGAAAAAAGCTATGGTAAATTATAAACACAAATTGTCGCAGACCAAGAAGTATTTAAAAAAGAAAAATATTAGCGGTCTGCTGTACAGAAAGGAGGATAGTCATATGACTAGTATCTTCAATCGTAAAGGCTACATGATGTTAGCGATAGCCTTCGCAGTATGTTTCAATGGCGCAAAAGCTGTTGAAAAATTATCCGGCAAATCGTTTGCCAGCGTGATGCTTTACTTCCATGGTGATCCGACGAATAAATCGGAAGTGGAAGATGAATCAAATTGGACGACTTCGCCAAATGGTCAGAGCTGTGATGAAGCGCAAGAAGCGGCCTGTGCCCTTGAAGTTGATGCTTCTGATGTAAGCGGTAGCACGTTGGATGATTCCAAAGTTCAGATTGAGGGCATCGAGGCAGCAGAAGGAAATGGTTATTTACCTAGTGAAGCACCAGGTTCCAATGCAACACAATTTGATCCTATAAATAGAACGTTATAGGGCGAGAATTGGTGCAATCGGTAAATTGATAGTAATTTAGGCGGCTTGCTAGGGTAAGCCGCCTATATTTTTTAGCGTGGGTTCTGTGGCATCTCTGTTATCCTGATAATATCGTCAGGCAAAGCAATAGCATAGCGGTTGTCATTTGGTTTGAGTTCTACTTGTCCGTCTTCACCATGCCGGATCAAATGGATTTCGCGACCTTCAAGATTGAGTCTCTTAATGTCCATCCAGCGCAGTCCTCTGTAGACTAACTCTTTACGCCGTTCCAATAAGATTGTATCCAGTAGACTTGTAGCATTCATCACGTTGATTGGCATAAATGTTCCCGTTTTATAGCGTTTTTCCAGTAATAGATTAAGATCAGCCAGCGCTGCATCTAACTTCCCTTCTCTTGCCAGACATTCAGCTCTAGTGAGATAAATCTCGTCTGTCGCGATCCCTCCAAATAGGGCAAGTGCACCAGTATACTGCCCTTTAAAATTTATAATACCTTTAGTGATCTTAAAAAACAGCTGCTTCCGTAAATCATTAGTATCATATGCCCGATATAAAAGCGTATCGATACTAGAATAAGCAGCTGTAACCGTCGACGATCGCAATTGGGTAAAAAAGGCTGTCTCCCTATTAAAAATCGTGAAGGGATAATTTGCCGAAGCTTTTACATCCCTTTGGTCATTGTAGTTCATTAGTTCGTGCTTTATGTTGAGATAGGCATTGGCATATACGAGCGCCTGCTTATAATTGCACATCGAAAGATAAGTTCTCGCCAATAAGCCGTAAACAGCCAGTTTACTGGGGCGCATCGCATGTGTTGCTTCTGTCGGCAGTAATGGTTCGGCAGCATGCAGATCGGCGAGCACTTGGTTATACCCTTGTTCCACAGAGGAGCGCACCGACTTGACGTTAAAATCCGACGTCTCTCTTAAAACAATACCAAGGTCAGTTTTCGCGGTATTCGTGTCGAAGGCTTTTGAATGAGTCCATAAAAGACTAAGGTATGCCGCCGAACGAAACAATAATGCAGACCCCTTGATACGGTCCCAATCGAGCACATTGCCGCTATCTCTTTGAATGTCCTCTATTTTCTCTAATACCAAATTCGCATTATAAACGGTTGTATACATGGCAGACCAGTCGTTGGCATAGTTGTACACTGTTTCCTTCCATAGATATTGTTCTTTTGATTCAACCGCAAGGGTATTTAGGTTCTCTAGGGGTATATACACATTATCAGAAGAGCGCTCGCCAAGTCCACAATAGTTTAGATTCATGTTTTTGGAGTTATCCAACAGCCCCTGTAAATCTTCAAGGCTGTTGGGTACGACCAATCTATTATTGGACTGTATATCCAGATACTTGTTGCATGACAACAAGAGCAAAGGACATAACAATATGATTATAATTATCTTTTTCATGTTTTAAATATTAAAATAGGTAAATACAGCTCTGTTAATAATCTACCTGGACTCCGATCGAGAACACCTTAGGCGGGGATAGTCGATAAGGATATTCAGGGTCGATTTTCTGCCTGTTACTTCGCCATAATATACCTAGGTTGGCAAAGTTTCCATATAGTCTTACATTCGTTTTATTGCCCTTTTGATCAAATGCCTTCTGCCAGGAGAAATTAACGTATTCGAGCCGTATATGATCTCCCTTCAAAACATGTATTTCCGATTGCGTATAAAATGCATCTGCAGACGAAACGAGCGGGTACGACATTTTTGGCGTATTAGTGTGCAGCTCATCCCCTTCTTTTTGCCACCTATTTTCAAAATCCGGATAAGCATTTCCGCTTTGGAACAGGTTAAAATAAGAAGTTGCAGGTTTTAAGAAATAATAGTCTGCCTTGAAACTTACATTGAAGCCGAGGGAGAATTCATGCCATGAAAAACTGTTGATCAAATTTCCAAACACCTGTGGCTTGGCGGAACCAAAGAAACGGATACTTCCATCGCTAGTGGATGTTTCCACGGAAGCCGACCGGATTTTCGAATAATCTGTACTCTTTTCTCCATTGACATACCCCTGAGCTATCCCCTGCTCGTTCAGTCCTGCCCAACGGTAGGCGGCGATCGCATTCAGCGGCATACCGACAAGCGGAGTTATTTTGTTGCCGTTTCCTAGAAAACTCAATACGCCCTGATTCAAGGATTGATAGTAAGCAGTTGTCTTGTTGGAATTTGTACTGAGATTTAACCGCGTATCCCATTTTACCCCTGTCAATGTATTCTTTGAAGTGATACTGATATCGAGCCCCTTACCTTTCATAGACGCTACATTCTTCGTGATCACATTACTTGCTCCCCAAGTCGTGTAATCATATTCTGTAGAACCGTATAGATCCTTACCCGATTTTACATAGTAATCTACAGCACCATTAATACGACCATTCAACAAGCTATAATCCAAACCAAAATTTATCGTACCTACTTTTTCCCAGCGTAATGACGGGTCATTGAGTTTGGAAATATTGAGGATCCGATATTTCGTGTACGAATCCGTCTGCACATTGGCAACGGGTTGTGGTGTTTTTGAAACATCTACATTTCCACTGTAACCATAAGTTGCTCTCAGCTTCAGCATATCTATCCAGCTTCTCTTCATAAACTGCTCTTTACCCAATTCCCAGAAACCGCCAACCGACCACAAGGGCGACCACTTGTCGTTGGTCAAAGCACCGAATATATTTGCTCCATCCTGTCTGAGCGAAGCGGATAGAGCATATTTTTCCTTCCAAATAGTTGAAAAATTGGCAAAGGTAGATATGTATCTATTGACCGTCTTCGAGAAATCAGGTGCACCGAGTATATTCTGATACAGATCATCAGGATTAGTCTTGAATAAGGTCACATAATCTACTGGAGCATAAGCCAAAGGCAGATCATTGTATCCATAGGCGGTAAATGAATTGCCTTTCTGACTATTTTCCCTGATTTCCGCACCTAGGATTCCCACGATGTGGTATGCCCCAAAACGCTTATCAACATTTCCCTGTCCACGGATCGTATAAGACTGTCCGTCAGTCAGCGAATTTCTTAATAGACCCGATTGAGGTACAGGATAAGTCAGCTTTCCATTGCCATCTATCTGAATATATTTATTTATCGTTGATCTCGCGTCATAGCTTTCCAAGGTACTGCGGGTTTCTCCCTTTATAGACTGCAATTGATATTGACCCGAAAGGCTAAGTTTTAAAAATGATTTTACCTGATAAGCCAAACCAAAGGTAGCGTATAGCTCCGTTAGCTTTGAAGCCGTATTGCTGTATTTATACTCCGACATTGGATAATAAGACCAGTCCAAAAATCCGGTATTGTATTTCTGATCTACATAGAGTTGCCGGTAATCCCTCTCAAATGGGATTTCATGCCCCTCATCATCCACAAATTGCAGGTACGGAACCGATTTCCCATTGTAGGTCAGACCGGTAAGATCAGGTCTTCCCGACTTGGATAAAGCATTGGTATAATTCATTGCGAAGTCAATCTGCAGTTTACTGATCGGTTTGAAAGTATTCGAAAACAAGAGATTGATCTTCCTATTTCTGTCATTCAACTGTGACTTGTCCGTTGTATAGCCTGTCGCAAAACCATAAGCATGCTTGGCCCCGCCGCCAGAAATATTCAGATTATACTGCTGTGTAAATGGACGTTCATAAAATGCATCAGCATAGTTTTTTAAGCCATCCTGCAACAATAGATTATTGATGAGTTTGGCAGAATCAAGCGAACTGATCAGCTCCTTTTTTCTTTTATCCAGGATATCAATTACTGGTGTCATAGCAGCATAGCCTACGCTGTTGAGGAAAACATTATAATATCCCTTGTCAAAGAGCATTTTTTCCACCCCAATAAAATCCTGATTTGAAAGTCGGTATAACTGTGTCAGGTCAGACTTTTGATTGAACAAAAAGGTGCTGTTAAACGATATTCTCGACCGTTCATTAGTCCCTAGTTTCCCTTTTTTGCTCGTAAGTACAATGACACCGTTACCAGCCCGGGCACCCCAGATAGCTGCTGCTGCCGCATCTTTTAATATAGATACCGATTCAACGGAGTTCGGGTCGATGTTGCCGATATTACCCTCATAGATAAAACCATCCAACACGATCAAGGGGTCCATTTGTCCATTTATTGTACTCAAGCCACGGATAGACACATTCAACTTTTGAATGATCGGGTTTTGGATGGGCTGATTGTCAAACCGTACCGCTGGTACCATATTGTTCAGGCGCTGCATAATATTGGTACCCGTCTGCTGCTTCAACATATCTTCGGTTATCATACCTACCGCGCCAGTTACTTCATTGGGCTTAAGGGTCTGATAGCCCGTATTCACTTCGACTACATCAAGATATTGATCCGAATGCTTTATCGATAGCGGTTCCTTCTGAAAGAAATAATCTACCGAAACTGTGACGGTTGTGTAACCGACACCTGAGACGATTACCGAGTCTTTCCGATTCATTCCTGTCAGGCTAAATCTGCCTTCTTGGTCGGTTTTAGTTTTACTATTATCCATTTTTGAACGAACAGTAATACCGGCGATGGTATGCTGTGCATCCTTATCTATAATGACACCCTGTATCACTATCCGTTGCTCCTGCTGGGCCTTGCCCAACAGGAAACACACACTGCAGAGCAATGTCAACCAAAATGCTCTCATGATTATTTGGTGAGATAGATGTACGGAAATTCTTTAAAAGCCTTTGTCCTCGTCAGTATAATGCCTTTGTTCTTAAAAAAGTCTAGCTTTTCCTTCTCGGTTCGGTAGATAAAACCAGCGGGAATTGTTATGTCGACCCGGGTCATCTCCGACTGATCGATTTCGATAGGTACTTCAAAAGCATAAGACAGGCCTGACAGAATACTATAGATCGGTATCTTTTGCGCATAAGATTCATTATCGGGCGAGCTCGCTTTCGATATGACCACACTGTGTTTTGTCTTTAATTTTTCAAATGCAGGTGTATAAGATACTTTGTAGCACTCGACTGTATCTTTTCTCCTTTCTACGGCAATTTTAAAAAAGTGGACAAAATCTTTTCTATAGACATCCCGAATCTCCTTTTTGGTCACAGAATCCCGATTAAAATATTCGTACCAATACCGATTGCGGATCAGTTTGAGCTTAAAGTCTATTCCCAATCCGGGCGCATAGTATGCCTTTCTAACACTGTAGCCCTTCATCTCCAATGGGAACGCATAGGTTAGCATAAAACTCAAGGTTTGGTTTCCGATCCGCAAGTAAGTTGTGCCGTCCCTATAAACTGTATTTGGATAATCATCCAAAAAATTATCCCTTTGTTTAGCAAATGCTGAATAATAATAAGTGCTTGTTGTATCAAATAATGATCCACCGCCTCCTCTTCCTTCTCCACCTGTGTTATGATAGATTCCTTTATTTTTGATATTTCCCTTCGCCCCCTTGAGCCAGGCTTCAATATTACCATCTGTCAAGTTGTTTGCATTAGTCGTGGCTACAAACTCACCTTTGGAGTTGATCACAACAGTAGTTGGCAAGGTATTGTGTTCAAAAAGTGTAGTAAACATGGTGTCGTCCAATATGGAGCCTAATTTAGGAACGTAATTAAAATCCTCCCTATATTTTTGGAATCGAGTCTTGATCCGCTGTGGGGTATCCTTATTGCGTTTGCTATTGACCATCAGGATGACCATATCCTTTTTGAACCGATCCTGGATCAGCTCCATTTTAGGAATTCCCTCGATACAGGCTTTACAGCCCGTAGACCAGAAATCAAGGACAATCACTTTGCCTTTGAAATCAGCTAGCTTTACCGTCTTTTTCTTGCCATCAAAATAATTAAGTTCCAATGGTATTTTCCGGACAGCATCAGGAATAGGCTCACCTGGATTGAGTACGGTTAGTCCATTGAGCCCATCGGCCCCGCTGTCCTTGCGGGGCGTCTGAGCCGATAAACTAAACATAGAAACTAAGAGGAACAAGATTACAAGAAATGTAATCTGTATAACTGGAATATTGACTACCTTATCCAATAAGGCAGTGAATGATTTTGATGTTTTTATCATCTGCTTATGGATTAGGTATTATTCAGCAATTCTATTAAAGAAACTGTGGATCCTTTGCTTGGCTTCCAGATCGGCCGAAATAGCCTCTGCAGATTCAGCAAAGGCGAATGGCACCGCATCGATGCCGATCTTACGAAAGTGCACCAGGAAATAAGCGATCAGCACACGGCACACTTTCATCGAAAAGGTATGCATCTGCTTTACGTAGGCAGCATCTTCCTTTACTACATTTCGATAGCCTTCAAAGAGCAGACAAAGGCTTTCCTGACAGTCGTTGATAGTATGTTGGGACCAGAACTCCCGAATGGTATTTAATGGATCGTATCCATTGTCGTATATTTCATAACATGCTATCTCAAAGGGTAGCAGATTGTTTGATTTTTGGTTCATAATTTAGTTTCATCAAGCATGACAAACCTTTGGATGCTCGCTCAGGTAAAGGCATAGCATCCCCCTTCGCGATTTTTTCGCTTTAAAAAGGCTTGTCATTGCATAGGTCAAAAGAGAACTATGCCAAATGGACAAATAAGATTAAAAGTCCGAAAAGCGCCCTGATACAATTTCAAAGCATAAATTAGGGTTAATTATGGCGCTCCCTGCCGGAAAGAAATAAATACCGACCTACCACAACTATTGGATTGCAATAAAAACCACGGGTAAAAAGTTTGGACTCAACGAAAATTTGCTTAATTTTAAGGTGCAAATATTAAATCAAGCTGTAACATTGGCCAATATTACCTTTTAATGCAATTATATAAATGTATTGGTCGGTGACAGGCGTATAAAGAAGGAAAATAAACTGAACTGGGTTCAGATTTCTTTTCATTTTAAGGAAAGTTAAGACCTCCCCTTTTTATTGCTCTTTACAGCCTGTTTTTGAGCATATCCTATTCGGGTGCGCGGAATATGTTCTTTAAAAGTGATTTGCGGGAATACCTAGTCAATCTTACTTGGATCGATTGCGGGTGATGGATGGTGTTTGTACTGTTCGTTCTCATAATCATTTTGGTTTTATGTGAACGAGTTCCAAAAATAACGAAGGAATGAAACCTTGCCTTTCTCCACTCTTTCGCTAAAGCCCGAAAGCGTTAGCTAGGCCTTAAGCAAGCTTAAGGTGGTACCCGGAAGCGGCTACTCAGCAAGGCTCATTCCCGCGCGTATGCAAAGATACGATATTCGCAGGTAATGAGCTAACCTTACCGCCTCCTTCCCAGGTACCAAGTGGAAAGTTGGAGACTCGTCAATAATATCAAAGTGCATAAAACACTTAATATTTTCAAGTTAACTCGATGCCCAATAATTAAAGGCATCAATAAAAAATCAGATAGTAAATTAAAACTTAGCTATCACTAAGCAAATATAATCACTTAGCTATAGCTATGCAAATAATTTTAAAAAATTATGGGTGAAAAAATACCGAAAACTAAAATCGAGTGGGAAATTGTGAAATTGGTTAGAGAAATAAGGAATGTGAAAGAAGTCAGTCAAGCGAAACTTGCTAAAATGCTTGGAGTAACTTCAGGATATATAGGCCAGATTGAGATAGAAAACTCTCCAAGTATGTACACCTACGATCAGTTAAATAAACTGGCAGCAGGATTAGAATGTAGCCTAAAGGATTTTATGCCTGAAAAGCCTGTCAATATCTAGTTCGCATAACAGCATCAAAATTGAATAAATTAGAAACCTCGAGTGACTTAAAGCACTGTGCATCTCGATTTTTATAGAGCTTAACAAAAACGAAATTATATGTCTGAAGTGGCGAAACCGCAGTACCTAAAAAAATCAATAAAAATATTCAGATTTTATGGAATAGGATTGCTAATTTCAATGCTCACAGTAACGTTATTGAGATCAGTAAATGAGAATTTTAAAGTAGTTTATGAAGCTCTCGTAGCAATACCATATCTCATTACTTTAGTTTTAGCCCCACTTGGATTATATTACAGTTGGAAGGCCTATAAAGGTAAAGAAGATCCCAGAAAAAAGCGGACAATGTTCCTCATGGGACATCTTTTCTTTTGTACGCTGATGATATTAATTTTCGCAGTTATAATAAAGGATCTCGCTTCTCTAAATTGGTGATAACATCTATAATTTTATTTTGCTCTATCAAATAAACGGAAGAACCTGGCAGGTACAGTGAGGAAAAGAAAAAATGCTTTCTTAATAAAATAAATTACTATATTATAATTATGGCCAATATAGATATCTTAAAATAAAAAATTACCCCTATGTATTAGAAATATACGGGTCGAATAGTCTTAAAACGGAGCATACCATCGACGATTTAAAAGTCGGCGACAAAATAGGCATCTATTATTATGAAATATCAGATATGCGTGAAATTGGTCTAAAAAGATTTACACACAGTTTATTGACAATAACTGTTCACCCTATTTTGTCCGCAATGCGCTCTTCAGATGAACAGTAGTTATAAAAAGCCCCACAACGCAAAGCCGAAGAATGTCAGGCATTATCGGCAACTGGTTTATATTTGTAATCATAATACAAAGTGGTCGTTTTACCATTCACTGTCGTCGTTGAAGATACATTGCAAACCTCAACTATATTTCCCGAATACCAGCTGGCACGGAGCATATCAAAGGTGGCCCGTCCTCTTAGCTCAGGAAATACATCCGCCAAAGATCTATCTTGAATGGATTCATCTTTATTCCATATCTTAAGCATTGCATCGTTTGCAAACTTGATATTTAAATCCTCACCTGTATAAATTGCGGTGCGATCAGTGGATTGCTGAAGCAAATCGAAGAGTGCCTCATTACCCGATGCAGCGAAAAATTGAATCATCCTTAATATCTTAATAGTGCTAAAGGTAAGAATAAAATTCAGACCCCGCCTTCCCTGACTGACTTTGAACCCAGCTGTACCAATGACGAATTATGGTATTTAGTTAAAAATTCTACACCAAAAATCAGATCGTGCGGAATTTATCCACTAAATATTCAAGTTCATCCAGTTCAAATGGTTTGGCCAAGAAAGCGTCGGCCCCACAAGCATCAGCTATCGCTTTGCCTTGAAGGCTCGCCGACATCATAATCACTTTTATTGAGCTGTATTTTTCGGATGCCTTGAGTTGCCGCACAATGTCGTCTCCGTCCAGCCATGGCATCTGTAGATCCACAATCAACAGGTCAGGTTGTCTTTCGTCTATCGTAGCCATGAGTTCCGGGCTATGGGCAACGGATATGACCTCCTGGTTTTCGTTCGCTAATGCAAGCCCTAACACATCTAATATAAGTGTATCGTCCTCGCAAATAATTATTTTCCTCTTCATGAATATGTTGGCTCAATTTACTGCTTTATTAATATGACTTTGCTAGTCCATCGCTCTAAAACACCTATCCTTTCCTCTAACTATGGCCTGTTAGCACAAAATAGGCAATTTATAAAAAAATATGGTCAAACAATCAAAAGTATTACACCGTGCTAATACAATTTAGCTCTATCAGCTTTTACAACTCGTCCTGTCGCTTTAATATTCACTAATTCTTTCATTTTAAAAGTGTAACAGTTTTTCTTTAGTACAATTTTAGTTTCTTATTATTACGTATATTTCCATGAAAAATTAAAAGCGGGCTACTGCGTGTAGCCCGCTTTTTGAAATAATCAATTTTAACGTAAGATCAGGTGAATAACACCATTCGAACTGTTATAGTTTTGATTATTTTATGACCACATAAAGAATGAGTTCCAATTTTTACATTTTCCTCATCGCGGCATTTGCTACTGCGGGGGTTATCATACGGCCATTTAAGATCCAGGAAGCCATTTGGGCTACCATTGGTGCCATCCTATTATTACTCTTCGGCCTGATCTCATTCCAAGCCGCCTGGACAGGTATCGGCAAGGGGCTTGATGTTTACCTCTTCTTAATAGGAATGATGAGTTTGGCGGAGTCGGCGCGACGCGAGGGTCTGTTTGACTGGCTCACCTCCCATGCCATCAAACTTTCCGCGGGTTCGACGACGAAACTTTTTGTGCTTATTTACCTGGTCGGGACCGTCGTTACGATCTTTATGTCAAACGATGCGACGGCAGTTGTGCTCACGCCAGCTGTAGCAGTGGCAGCATCAAAGGCAAAAGTGAAAAACCCGTTGCCCTACCTGCTCATCTGCGCATTTATTGCCAATGCAGCATCCTTCGTACTGCCTATATCCAATCCTGCCAATCTGGTGATCTATGGCGATCATATGCCATCCTTGGCGAGCTGGCTTGCACGTTATACGCTACCCTCCATACTTTCCATCGGGGTCACCTTTCTGATACTCTATTTGACCCAGAAAAATAACTTAGCTCCTACTTTGCGGTCTGATATGGCTATAGAACGGCTCCCTCGTGGCGGCAAAATGGTGCTGGCAGGCATTGTCATCACTTCATCGCTGTTAATGCTGGCTTCGGCTAAAAAATGGGATCTCGGCGTTCCGACCGCGATTGCCGGTGTCAGCACGGCATTATTGGTGTCAATCGCCGAAAGAAAAAATCCTATTACCTTTTTCCGTCATATTTCATGGTCTGTCATTCCCCTGGTAGCCGGACTATTTGTCCTGGTTGAAGCTGTACAGCAAACAGGTTTGATCGGTATGCTGGCGCAACAACTGTCTGCCAGTGCGGAAGCGGCACCGGGAAAAACAACGTGGTTGGCAGGAATCGTTATAGGCATCGGCAGCAATGTGATCAACAACCTGCCCGCCGGTCTGATTGCGGGAACTGCGCTATCTCAGATCCACCTGCCCGATATTGTTAGGAGCGCCATACTAATTGGTGTAGATCTCGGTCCGAACTTGTCCGTTACGGGATCACTGGCAACAATCTTATGGCTCAAAGAACTTAGGCGCCATGGCTACGATATCAGCGCGTGGAGGTTCCTCAAATTGGGACTGATCATTATGATTCCCGCCCTACTAGTCGCTTTACTTGCCCTAATAATTTAAATGATTAGCGGTATTATTTAATGGAAGGGTAAAAGCGATATCGGTGCCCGGCCCCTCTTTATCGAGCACATGGATCTGACCACCATGGCGCAATATGATATCGGCGCATAGAAAAAGCCCGATACCGAAACCTTCGATATGATTGTGTCCATTGGAGCGATAAAACTTCTCAAATACTTTTTTTCTATCCTCAGGCTTTATTCCCATCCCAAGGTCGCTTATCAGTACGGATATTTCATGCTGATCTGCTGTCATCGTGATGTGTATGGGTGATCTTTTATCACTATATTTAATAGCATTATTGATCAGGTTGGTAATTACCTGTCCGATTCGATAACCGTCCGCGTCCAGAAATACGGTATCATCGGGCAAATGTAAGTGCAGCTCACTTTCGGGAAATATGAGCGCAGCATTTTGGCTTATTTCAAGGATAAGCTGGGTCAAATCTATCGTGGATTTATCGAGTTCGATTCCTTTGGCCATTACCATCACGGGGGCTACCATCTCATTGAGAAGACGATTAATACGGTCAGTGGCTTTAAGCGCATTTTCTACGAGTTTATTTGACAAAGCATTTTCTTGCGCTGTCAACTGCCTGTTCAGAAGCTGCAGGGTTCCTTTTACGGATGATAGCGGTGTCTTAATTTCATGCATGGCGATGCTCAACATTTCATCGCGTAAAATTTCCAGCTCCTTCTTCTCTGTAATATCAAGCGTCGTTCCCGCAATGACCTGCGGGCAGCCATTCTCGTCATAAGTAACCCATCCACGTGCCTCAATCCAATGGATGCTATCATCACCATGCCTTACACGATACTGCGCAATATAGGGTATCTGTAGTTCAATAGACCTCGCGACACTCGCCTGCATTGCCTCCCGGTCTTCATCCACAATACAGCCCAACAAATCACTATAGCTAAATTCCCTTGCTATATCCCAACCAAAATTTCTTTTGCATTGATCCGTACAGGACATGTAATTTTTTTCCAGTAGGCTAACTTCCCAGAAGCCCATACGTGCCTGTGCGAGCGCTTGCGCGAGATGCTTTTGGGATACTGTAAAGGTAGAATCCGTACCGTGCAAGTTAATCATACAATTGATTGGGTTTAAAAGTGTTTGTCAACAAGGTAAATATACGTATTATAATAATATTAGCATTATCATTTTTACATCTTGGGTTATCCTATAAAACTTGGGAATTCTGTGAGCTATTTTATCAGCAAAACATTGGTGTTAAAGGAGGCTGAATCCCCCATTCAGCCATCCTTAACAATCAGCAGAAACGAAATTCTGTCTTATTAGCTAGAACAGCTTGAAATTGAGATCGTTTGTATTAAAATAAACATTCGGTCATCTAGTCATTGTAGTATTTGCAAAGCACATAGTCCCGAAAGCGGCTTAATGCACAATGATGAATAATTGCTATATAACAATCAATGTTTTATATTTGAGACATTGATTGTTACTGACCAAATTTAAAAATAAGCTATCACAAGATGTTTATTTGCTATCGTGTAAAAAACTAATCTCCATGTTATGAAAACCGGCCCAACGTTAAGCGTAATACTTGTTGTTTTAATAAGCTTCTCTCTTTATTATATGCTGTTTTTATTTTTCGGCCCCATCAAAAGAGAACTCGATACACTTACCCGGCAAGGGTTATTGAGCTATATACTTACTTATTTCATCATCGGAGTACCTATTTTTCTAGGAACTTACGTCCTCAGCAAGCGCGAACGAGTATTTAAAAGTCTGGGCCTTTCTGGCAATTTTGCGACCGGAATAACATTAAGTCTTCTTTTTGTGTCGCCCATGCTGGCTGGAGGTCTTTTTATATTCGGTCTGAATAAGGAGGTCAGTATGCAGACCTTGATTGCACAAACAGTTATCGCCGGTTTTATGGAAGAATTATATTTCAGGGGTTTTCTTTTTGGCCAGTTATTCCGAAAGACAAAACTGGGTTTTATTCCAGCGATATTTTTTGGTGCAGTCCTATTTGCTTCCGGGCATTTATATCAGAGCCAAGATATCAACAGGATGATGGGCATTTTTATGCTCACATTTCTGGGAGCAGTCTTTTTTGCCTGGCTTTTTGCGGAATGGAATTATAACTTATGGGTTCCGATATGGACGCATACGCTGATGAACTTGACCTGGATTTTGTTCGACTTTGACAATACATCGTTAGGAGGTGTTTACGCGAACATATTGAGGGGATCTACCATTGCCTTTGCTATCGTATTTACCATAGTTTATAAAAAGAGGAATAGGCAGCGCTTAGCAATAAACAAGCACACACTAATCCTAAAAAAAAGCGACAACTAGCTATTCTACTATAACCAGGAATGTCTTTTTACAGATAAATACGTCCAGAGACGATTGCGAATAACCGGAAAGGCCCTATTTTTTTCTATGCTTCAAATTACATCGTTTATTTTAGTTTTATCAGCAAAAGAGATACATTTGAACATAAACAAACTTCCTTATGCACAGTGCTACTTCCATTTTCGAATCGAACCACAAAAAATTAGGCCTGATTTCTTTCGACTCCTCTTCGCTGAATCTGGTGAACGGCGAAACTTTCCGCCATTACATCAAAGTATTGCTCATTCCAGCGGGTTACGCACTAACGGTGGACTTCACTGCTTATGAAACTCAAAATCCCACCTTGCTTTTCATCAATACCAATCAATATCTTGACATTCAGTCAGCCAATGAAGATATAGCCTTTTTAATTCATTACAACCGAGATTTCTACTGTATTCAGATTCACGATGAGGAGGTTGCCTGCGACGGACTTTTATTCAATAATATTTTTGAAAACCCGGCAGTGGACCTGCACGGCGATGAGCTGCACAGCATATCCCAATTATTCGCTCAGATCAGCGATGAGCTTCATATTCAGGACCGTTCATCTGAAGAAATGATCAGAACTTACCTCAAGCAGATAATCATCCGTGCAACGCGGCAGTGGAAAAAGCAGAACCTCCAAAATGAAACGCTCGATCTTGTCAGTACGGATCAGGATTTTTTCAGAAACTTCAGCCGGCTAGTCAATATTCATTACAAGGAAAAACACAGTGTGGCCGATTATGCGGACCTGCTAAACCTGGCTCCAAAAACGCTTTCCAACAAATTCCATAAACTCCACCTTGAAAATCCGAACGAGATGATCAAAAACAGGATCGTCCTTGAAGCTAAACGTCTGCTCCTTTACAGCGAGCTTACCATAAAGGAAATCGCCTATCAATTGGGGTATGAAGACCCGGCTTACTTCAACCGGATCTTTACGCAGAAATCAGGGAAAACTCCCGCGGCTTTTCGAAAAGAAATTAAAAATTAGACTATAAAAGGAAAAAAGTACAATTTATATCGACTTTTTGCTCTTTATTTAGATTACTTATATGACATACCTTTGTTCTATAAGAAATTAACAATCAAAAATAAAGAGTATGAAACGTAACGCTACCGCCGTTTGGAACGGCACCATCAAAGAAGGAAACGGACATCTGACCACACAAAGTTCCGTTCTGAACCAGACCCAGTATTCATTCAATAGCCGTTTCGCTAAAGGCGTCGGAACAAATCCCGAAGAACTGCTTGCTGCTGCCCATGCAGGATGTTTTACAATGAAGCTGAGCCTGGATCTCACCCAGGCAGGTTATACCCCCGAAAGACTGGAGACAAAATCCATCATTACCTTGGATAATGGAAAGATCACACAGTCCGAACTGCTACTTGATGCAGAAGTAGACGGTATCTCTGCAGAAGAATTTGAAAAAATTGCCCGAGAGGCCGAAAGAACCTGTCCTGTAAGCGCAGCATTCAGCTTCAAAATCATCTTGAACATCAACCTAAAAAAATAATCACAATGAAATCACTCTATTCAAAAGTTTTCACATTCGCGGCACTCGTCAGCTTAAATTCCAATATCATGGCACAATCAAACCCAGCAGCTCAGGACGCCAAAATCGGCCGGGAAACAAGAGCATTCTTAAAAGCATTGAACAGCGGCGACGGAAAACCGCTGGAAACCCTCTCACCAAAAGACGCTAGATTGGTGTTGGTGGGCGCTCAAAAATCGGTAAACTTCGATTATTCCGATATCCAGGAATCAGAGAGAACCATTACTCAGGACGGGCAGACCGTAAAAATACATATCGTAAAACCCAAAGGTGCACAGGCCGGGCTGCCCGTATTTATGTTCTTTCACGGCGGCGGATGGGTTTTGGGAGACTACCCTACCCACAAAAGACTGGTTCGTGACCTTGTTGTCAACAGTGGTGCAGTAGCTGTTTTCCCGGATTATACCCCATCTCCCGAAGCCAGATTTCCCGTAGCCATCAATCAGGCTTATGCCGCAACAAAATGGGTTGCCAAGCATGGAAAAGAAATCGGGGTCGACGCCAGCAGACTTGCTGTTGCCGGAAACAGTGTCGGTGGAAATATGGCAGCAGTGGTCGCATTGATGGCCAAAGACAAAAATGGTCCCAAGCTAAAACAGCAGGTACTTTTGTGGCCCGTAACAGACTCCGACTTCAGCAGAGCATCGTACACAAAATTTGCACAGGAACGGTTTTTAACAACGTCGTTGATGAAATGGATGTGGGATAATTACCTGCCTGACTTAAAAGAACGCGATAACAAATACGCGTCCCCACTGAAAGCTTCGTTGGAAGAGCTGAAAGGTTTGCCTCCTGCACTTGTTCAGGTGGCAGAGAATGATATTCTGCATGACGAAGGTGTCGCCTATGGAAGAAAATTGGATGATGCCGGTGTACCAACGACTGTTACAGAGTATAAAGGCTTTATTCACGATTATGGGATGCTGAATCCACTAGCGCATATCCACGCTGTACAGGAATCTGTGCTAAATGCGGCAACTGCTTTAAGAAAAGCACTGTTTACGAAGTAAAATAACCTGCATTTCAAAGAATAACACCAAATGGTTTTACTGTTTGGTGTTTTTTATGTTTATAATAGCGTCTTAAGCATGCGCATGCCCTATCGAGCGGGATTTCTCATAAGATCTTTTCCAATTCATTTCTGTGATCCTCACCCCATTGGGCTGTTACCGCAATGACTGGTATAAGGCTCTCACCCAGCCCAGTCAGTTCATATTCTACTTTCAGCGGAAGCTGATCAAAGACGACTTTATTGATTAATCCATGTTCAATCAATTGGCCAAGCTGCGCATCAAGTACACGCCGGGTTGCATTGGGGATTTTCCGTTGCAGTTCACCCGGACGCTTGATACCTGAATGAATGGCCCAGAGCAGGTTTATTTTCCATTTTCCCTGAACCACTTGTAGGAACAGATGTAAACCGCAATCTAGATTAACCGGAAGCTTTTTTTCGTACATAGCTGTTATAATTTACAAAGGTATAAAGTGGGTATAGATAAATTTATCCGTAATTGACACGATTACTTTATGCCCTTACCTTTGCAACAAAGTAAATATAAAAATATGAAATACAAGTTATTTGGATCAAAAACAGGACTGCATGCCAGTGAAATAATTTTGGGAGCTGCCAACTTTGGGACAAGAAAAGGCTACGGAGCCGATCCCGAAGAATCGAAAAAGATCTTAACAGCTTATGCAGATGCAGGGGGTAATTTTATAGATATATCGGATGTTTACCAATTTGGAGAGGCAGAAGAAATCGTAGGCAACCATCTACAGGGGCAGCGAAGTAATTTTATTATCTGCTCAAAATATACCCGAAGTAGTGATCCCAGCCCTGCGATCTGTAATTTTGGGAATAACCGTAAATCTATGCGACAGGCTGTTGAACAAAGTTTGAAAAGATTGAAGACGGACTACATCGATATTTATATGCCGCATTATGATGATGGAGTAACTCCATGGGAAGAAATAGCCATGGGACTTCAAGATCTAGTCAGAGAAGGGAAAATAGTGTATGCGGGTCTCACTAATTTCCCGGCATGGAAGGCATCGGCTATTGCATCAGCAACAAAACTCAATGCTTTACAAATTGAATATAATTTATTGCAACGTACCGCAGACCGTGAACTGATCCCGATGGCAAAGGAATTTGGTCTTGGTGTAATGATGTACTCGCCACTTGCTGGCGGACTGCTGACCGCAAAATATAGAAAGGGAGAAACCGGGCGAATCAGCCATTCTTCCGGCGTTGGATATTCGGAGGACGAGAAAACCAAACTGATCATTGATGAACTGGTAGCAATCGCGGAAAAATATAATGCAACTCCCGGTCAGATCGCTTTTGCATGGAATTTATCAAAAGAGGCATTCCCGTTATTGGGAGCACGGAATAGCAATCAATTTGAGGAAATTATAAAAGCAGCAGATGTCACGTTAACTCCTGAAGAACGAACGAAGCTGGACAAATTAAGCTCCATTAGCCTCGGGTATCCGCACGATCTGCTGAATACGGTACGTGGTTGATTTTGTAATCGATAGTAATTCTTAAAGTATATGAACTAAATTTGACTTTAAAATTGTGTCGCATGCCAAAAAGAGATTCTATTTTAGTGAACAGCATGGATTCCAGCGGCAGTATGGCTGTTGGAATATGGGATGGTTCAACGCCGGGCATCCTAAAATATAGTATTAAAAACAGCTAAGTATGAATGTTACGGTATGTGAACTCAGTAATGACAGAAAGGAATTTTTAGAAGACTGGCGAGAACTCCAAATTTATCTCAACCAAAATAAGACAGATTTATTACTCTTACCTGAAATGCCTTTTTATTCCTGGTTTGTTAATAGCAAAGAGGTCTTAGAAGATGTACAGCAAAAAAGTGTAGAACAACATCAGCTTTGGCTTAAGGAAGTAGAAATACTTGAGGCAAAGTATATTATTTATTCTGCTCCCGAAACTGTTGGTACAAAATTTTACAATACGGCATTTGTATTTCAAAAGGGAAAAGGCCATCGGAAAATTCATACCAAAGCACTTTTTCCGGAAGAAGATCATTTTTGGGAAGAAAGCTGGTTCGACAAAGAAGACAATATTTCCTTTGAGACAGTTCAGCTTGATGACTTGAGAATTGGTGTGCTTATGTGTACTGAACTGTGGTTCACAGAAAGAGCCCGTCACTATGGAAAACAAAATGCAGATCTATTGTTATGCCCCAGAGCAACGGGGAAATCTTCTGTCGAACAATGGCTAACCATTGGAAGAGCGTCAGCAATTATATCGGGAGTCTACTGTTTGAGTTCAAACAGGTCAGGACAAAGTGCTCAATTTGATTGGGGCGGTACAGGCTGGATTATAGAACCGATGACTGGCAGCTTGTTAGAATCAACCACGCCGGAAAGAAAATTTGTCTCTCATTCCATAGATTTAAAAAAAACAGCGCAAGCAAAGAAAGGATATCCACTCAATGTTAACGATCTTTAATCTGAAATTTTATGTTTGGGAGGCTTATTGATAAATTCACAACAAGTTAGAGCCTGATGGTAATAAAATGACATTCAAGAATAGTGCAATAATGGTTAATTAAGATGTTACTTTTCCGAATTTGTTTTTGAAATCCTTGGGCATTAGCTGATCAGGGGAAAGAAAATATTATAAAAAGACTAAATGCAGTTTTCATTTTTTCTGAAATGATTTTGATATTTCAAGGGTAGCATCATTAGACCCGAATAAATAGCACATTTGAAGTGAAGAATATCACAGATTTTCCGAAAATAAAAAATCCTCCGCGGTGGGAGGATTTAATTCTAGACCGTGTAAAAAGACTTCGGAACAAAGCGATAGCTGTTTTCATTTCTTTCGATAAAACCTAAACCGGGGAAAGGCAAATGGTCTGCAAAAAGAAGCTGTTTCGTCGATGCTAATTTTTCCAAAACTGCTTTTCGTGTTTTTACAGCCAATTCAAAATCCGAATCGATTTGATTTCCCCATTCCGGATGTTCAATTAACATAATATGCTGAAAAGTATCTGCAATGTGCACCAATTCTTCTCTTTCCGATGAGATGGTAATCACAGTATGACCTGGTGTGTGTCCCGGAGCGTGTTCTAATTTAAGAAAGCCAAAAAGATCAGCTTCATCTAAATAAAAATTAAGTTTCGTTCCAATGGGCTTGAAATGGTCTCTCGCAAACTGGATTTCAAAATCTGAAAACTGATTCTTTGTTCCTTTTGAAAAATCAGGTTCATCAGACATCCAAAAGTTATATTCTGTTTCTGAAATATAATAATCGGCATTCTCATAAACCAATTTTCCGTCTTTATCAACAACACCTCCAATATGATCAGGATGTGCGTGTGTAAAGACAATATCCGTGATATCCTGAGGGGTAATTCCTAAATTCTTAAGGTTTTCAATTAATTTTCCGGTGGAAGGAGATAACAGTGCGCCACTTCCTGTATCGATAAGAATATTTCTTTCTCCATTCATTACCAGAAGAATATTCCCTGCCAATTCTAATTTGTCTCCAAGAAGCCTGTTTTCATCTAAAAAATTTTTGAGCTTCTCTTTCTCAATGTTAGGAGCAAACATCGGCTGAATATTTTCAATCTCTATAACTCCATCTGTAATTACAGCCAAATGAAGTTGTCCTAATTGGAATTTGAAATATCCTGAATTTTTAATGTTGTTGATTGTATTCATTTTTTTATAAATTTGTTGATACAAAATTAAAGCAAGTAACTATCCAAAAGATATTACTATCCTTTTAGATAGCACTATCTTCTAAGTAAGCAATGGATTATTATGGCTAGATTAACTGACAGTACTGAACAAAAAACCTGTATGGAGATAATGCTGCCGATACAGGACGCATTAGAGATTCTAAAAGGTAAATGGAAATTGCCAATTATCGTTTCTTTATCTTTCGGGAGCAAAAGATTCAGAGAGCTTGCAAGAGAAATTCCCAAAATAACCGATAAGGTTTTATCAAAAGAACTAAAAGAACTGGAGACTAATCTTTTAATTACCAGAACCGTTCACGAGACGTTCCCGCCGACGGTAGAATACGAAATCACAGAACACGGTTTGTCTCTGGAAAAAGTGATTATGGCGATGAAAGACTGGGGACTGGAACATAGAAAAAAAGTCACAGGAAAGTAGCTCTTACTTGTCTGTGACTTTTAGAATTTTGCGCTAGTAACCACGCTTAATCTGTAATAGCCACTACTTAATCTAACTTTGCTTACGATCTATCAGGATATCGTTACCACTAATCTTTTTCCACCTGATATCTCCATGGCCCAAATCTGATTAATATCTTTTAAATGTACTGTTTGGGTTTCTACAATCAATTTATTGTCAGCTGCCAGCTGAAGCATTTCAGGCAAAATTTCTTCAAATAAAATCTGTATCTCATGGTTCGTCCAACTTCCTAAACCTGATCCTGATAAACTCAAATCTACACTTCTTAAAATTTCAGAAGATACTTGAATTTTATCTCCAGACAATGAGCCAACAGAAACAAATCTTGTTTGATGTGTAACATTTCCTTCCCCTTTGAGCATTTCCAGGAGGAGTTCTGCAGTACGGCCCCATAAATAATCGATGATAATGTCAATAGGTGTGCTATTATGAATTTCGATTAACTGTTTCAAAAAATCATCATCGTTTTGTTTAATTGTTACAGTCTTGGTAGCCCCAAACTTCAATAATAACTTCAGGGTACTTTCATCTCTTCCGGTAACAATAATATTTTTCGCACCATAATATTTGGCTATCTGAACGGCAATTTTGCCTGTGAATCCAGTCGCCCCATCTATCAGTACCGTTTCTCCCTCTTGAATTTTCGCTTTAAAACGCAATGCCATCGCAGATCCCGCAACAGCATTCGGCAAAGCGGCAGCTATATCGTAGTCTATACCTTCTGGCAGTTTTACGATTGTCTTCTTGTTTACCAATGCTTTTTCTGCCATCATCCCATTTATTCCCATTGCAAAAACCCTTGTTCCATCGGCCAAGGTACCAACCCCATCTCCACCAGGTATTATTGCTTTAGTCAAATCATTTTCCGTAGAATAGTGTTTGCCACTTGCCTGCGATTTATCTAAATTTTTTATTGCCGCTGCTTTTACAGAAATCAAAATCTCTTCATCATTACTGGCAATTGGTTCCGGAAAATTTTCTAGGTATTGAGGCATTTCCCCTCTTTCAAAAATCACTGCTGCTTTCATTTTTTTTAACTTTTAAATGTTGATATGTATAATAAGAAATAATTAAAAATACTAGTGCAAGTAAGGCGGCAGCCGAAGATGTGAAACTATCCCCCGAACAAATGTGCGCAATAAAACCAGAGATGATTGTTATAGTAAAACCAGAATAGACCCATTCCTTCAATCTTCCTTTAAAAACAGGAAATAGCAGAACGATGACTCCAAGTATTTTTGCAAAGGCAAGTTCGACGCGGAAATAGTCGGGAAATCCGAAATGTTTACAAAGAATTTTAGCCTGATCTGAAGTAAGATAGGCAAAGGCATTACCCAACATCCATAAACTGAAAGTAGCTGTTGATGTCCAAAAGAATATTCGCTTAATTTTCATCCTAATAATCATTTATTTATAGGACAAAATTACTTCTAAGCTAAAAGGGTGGCAATAACATTTGTATTCCTTTTTCCCTAATCTCAACAAAACTAAATACTTATTATTAAAACACTTCTTAAATAGCCTGTGCCAAAGTAAAATCAATAGGAATCTGAGTGCTGGCAAATACATAGTTTGTAAAGCTTCTCAGTGCCACCAATGCTGTAATTTCAATTAAAGCTTTTTCGTCATATCCTGTGTTGAAGAAATTTTCTAAAGCTCCGTTTCCTGCGTTGCCTTTTTTTTGGCAATAGACTGAGCCAACTTGATGGCAGCGTCTAATTTTGCCTCTGAAAAACATCCTTTTCTGATTTCCAGCGTATCTTCTTCTGTGAGGCCTCTCATCTTCGCTAATGTCGTGTGCGCGGCTAAACAGTAATCACATTCGTTAACTTGTGAAACGATTAGATTGATAGCTTCTCTTTCTTTTGCGGTAAATGATGAATCGTGAGCCAGAGAAGCTTCAGTTTCCAACATCGATTTTAAAGCGGATGATGAATAACCAATGGTTGCATACAACTTGGGAATTTTTCCCCATTTTTTTCTCCATAGATTCTAAAATGCTCTGTACACCAAAACTTAGCTGTTCTCTTTCAGGTACTGTAATTGTCTTCATTTTTTATGATTTAAATTATTTCATTTTGTAAAACAATGTTACATCAGTACACAAGCACATTACTAACCCGTTTCAGCTGGATAATAGTACAGAATTACATTCGGCATTAACTAATGTTTTTCTTTCGGTATGAGGAAGGAGTTGTACCATTATATTTTTTAAAAATCCGGTTAAGATGGCTTTGGTCTGTAAAACCAAACTCTAAAGCAATTTCACTAATACGCATATCAGTCAACTTTAATCGGCTTTCGATCAGCTTCAATTTGTAAAGCATAATATATTGTTGCAGGCTCTCTCTGGTATGTTTTTTAAAATATTCTCCCATGTATTTTGGAGAAAGGTGAAAATGTTCAGCTATTTGATTGATTTTTAATTTTTCCGGCTCGAAAATATTTTGGTGCAGGTAGTTTATAATGGACATTACACCCGAAATTTTACCATTGAAAACTTCTTTTTCCTGCAAGGTAAGGTTGCGGGCAGCGTAGGTTATTATGGTATTGATTAACTGTTGGATTATTTGTTCTTTTTGGGGTGAATTACTTTCTTTTTCACGGATGAGTGCCTCTACTGCAGCACGGATAAACGGCTTGTCGGTGATGGTTTTCAGTATGCAGCCAGGCAAATGATTATGGCTGTTAAAAATATATTCCAATTCACGGATGTTTTGACTGTTCTGTGTTTTGATATAATTATTATTAAACCTGATGAAGAAAAAACGGCTGTAAGCATCTATATTGAAATAGTGAGTATCCTGCGGAAATATAAGAAATAATTTATCTGGAGCATAAGGCAGTTCATGCTCGTTGATGATCTGTAGTCCAGTTCCATCAAGTACAAAAACCATTTCAAAAAATGTATTTCTGTGTGATTTTGCCTCATAATATTGCGTTTCAAGCAATTCCAATTCGTAGGAACTATATAAATTCTGCACATTCATACCTGCAATTTTACAAAAAAAACCTGTAATAATCCTTGCTTCAGATATTGCATTTAATAGAACTTTGTACAAAATTTTATTATGAACGATATATCTTATTTGATGTTGCGCCTAGTGGCAGGCATCAGTTTTTTCGGGCACGGTTTGGTACGGTTACCCAAACTCACCGCTTTCAGCCAATGGATGACCGAAACTTTTTCAAAATCAATGTTGCCGCAAAGTTTGGTATCACCCTTTAGCTACATCCTGCCGGTGGCAGAATTCACGATCGGCATATTGTTGATTTTGGGCATATTTTCTCCCAAAGTTATCATTGCCGGATTTGTTGTGATGATTATATTAATGTTTGGCACTTGCCTGATAGAGAATTGGGAAGCACTTCCATCGCAAATGATGCACGCCATCATTCTCGTTGTGTTGTATCAATTCATTTCAGCAAACAGCATTTCATTAGACCAATTTTTTAAAAAATAAAAATATGATGGACAGACGAAAATTCATTAAACAAAGCGGTTTGCTCACCACAGCAGGATTGGTTGGGAGCGCCTTACCACTTTCGGGAATGGCACAAAGCACAAACAATCTGCGAGCAGATCCAAATGCAAAAAACTCCAAATGGCTGGATGGTTCCCGTCTGGTGGTTTCAGTTTCGATGCAGTTTGAAGCTGGCGGACAACCCGAAAATGCAGAAAGTCCTTTTCCTCAAAATATGGAAAAAGGCTATAAAGATTTGCCGGCAGCAACCTGGTATGAGTACGGGTATAAAGAAGGTATTCCTCGTATGCTTGATAACTGGGATAAATTGGGTGTAAAAATCACATCGCATATGGTGGGCTCTGCGGTTCTAAAAAATCCGGCATTGGCAAAAGAAATTGTAGATCGTGGTCACGAAGCAGCCGCACACGGTATGAACTGGGCGACACAATACACAATGTCTTACAATGACGAGAAAAAATTTATAGAAGACGGTGTTGATGCCATCAAAAAAATTACGGGCTTCAATGCAATCGGCTATAATGCTAATTGGTTGCGTAGGGGCGAAAACACCTTAAAAATTTTACAAGAATTGGGATTTTTATACCATATTGATGATTTGAGCAGAGACGAACCTTTCATTCAAAAAGTAAATAGTAAAGATTTTGTAACCGTGCCTTATACTTTGCGTTGTAACGATATCCAATTGATTGAGGGTAAAAATTTCTCTGTTGATCAGTTTGTAAATCAGGTAAAAATGGAATTTGATCAACTGTATGAAGAGTCAGAAAACCGCAGAAGGCAAATGTCCATAAGCTTCCACGACCGTATTGGTGGTACACCGCAAATGGTGCAGGCAACGAAGGAATTATTTACCTATATCAGAAAGCACGAAGGCGTAAGCTTTAAGCGTAAAGACGAAATTGCAAGAATGGCATTAGAAGATAAAACAACCATAAGGGAGTAAATAATACCACCGTCAGTAGATCACAAAATCAGAGAAATGTATAAGACATTCCCTAAAATCGACAAGTGATTCGTCTTTGCTTATCGGAACTTTGTCTAAGAAATTTTAAACAAATTCATTATGAAAAATACAGTATTGATCACAGGTGCGTCATCGGGATTGGGAAAAGCAAGCGCTAAATTATTTCAGCAAAACGGATGGAATGTCATCGCTGCAATGCGTTCGCCGGAAAACGAAAAAGAACTGAATCTTCTTGAAAATATTCTGTTGGTAAAACTGGATGTAACCAATCCACAACAAATTCAGGAAGCAATGACAAAAGGAACAGGAACATTCGGCTCAATTGATGTTTTATTAAACAGTGCAGGCTACGGATTGATGGGCGTTTTCGAATCTTCAAGTCCTGAACAGATTCAGAAACAGTTTGAAGTCAATGTTTTTGGTTTGATGAATGTTACCAAAGCCGTTTTACCGATAATGCGAACCCAGAAAAAAGGAACCATCATTAATATTTCTTCATTCGGAGGAATTACAGCGGGACCTTTTGCAAGTTTGTACAACAGCTCGAAATTTGCAGTAGAAGGATTTTCCGAAGCTTTACATTTTGAAGTTTCGGCGTTTGGAATTGATGTAAAAATTATAGAACCGGGAAGTATCGCCACCAATTTCAGAAGCGGAATCGAGATGATTCAAAATACGATTGAAGAATACAACACGGAATTGGCAGCATTTATCCCAAAATTCACCAAACGGACAGAACATCTTCCGAAAGCAAGCGCAGAAGAAGTTGCGGAAACTATTTTTGTCTCTGCAACGGATCAACTTTCCAAACTAAGATATGTAATTGGCGAAGATGCACAGTTTTATATTGATTTGAAAAACAAAAATTCTGAGGAAGATTTTCTGAGACTGATGCAGAATTAAACCCAAGAAATTTTAACTTTAACTAAAATCAGAAAAATGTCAGACGCTTTTATTTCCATAAAATCTGTTGCAGACCTTCATCGTTTTTACAATTACGGAAGTCCAAAACATCCTTTGATTACGGTGATTGATCTGAAAAATGTAAGCCGTTCCGACAAAAATTTTGCAGACTATCTGTACAGCCTTGATTTGTACACGATTGTTTACAAAAAATTTAAAGGAAGTTTAAAATACGGACGTTCAAATTATGATTTTCAGGAAGGAACTTTGATGTTTACCGCTCCGAATCAGGTGATGAGTCCGAGTGCAGATACAGAGATTGAGGAAGGTTGGTTTCTGGCATTTCATCCTGATTTTATATACGGTTCGGATTTAGGCAAAAAAATTCAAAAGTACAGTTTTTTTCAATACGAAAGCAATGAGGCACTTCATATTTCGGAAGATGAAAAAGTTTTGCTTGATGAAGTGATTGTAAGAATTAAAAAAGAATATTCCCAGAATATTGATCGCCATACTCAGGGATTGATTTTAAATCAGATTGAAATGCTTTTGAATTATTCTGATAGATTTTATGATAGGCAGTTTTTCACCCGTAACAAAACAGGAAACGATATAACACAACGATTTGAAATTCTCCTTAATGATTATTTTAATGATGACCATATGATAGAAAAAGGGATTCCCGAAGTAAAATATTTTGCCGAAAAACTGAATCTTTCTTCGAACTATCTGTCAGATTTGCTCAGTAAATTCACAGGCAAAACGACGATAGAACACATCCATCTAAAATTGGTCGACAAAGCAAAAAATATCCTTTTGGGAACCAAAAAATCGGTAAGCGAAATTGCTTACGACCTCGGATTTGAACATCCCTCCCACTTCACCAAAATTTTCAAAACCAAAGCCGGAATTTCCCCGTTACACTTCAGAAAACAGTTTCCTGAGCAGAATTAAAACCAATGGACAATATTATCCCACTATATTACATAGTGGGCATTCTGAAAAAATGGTCTCACGTTGCGTCTTGAAGTGACAGTTTTTTTGGAATCTGGCCGAACTGATCTTTCGGTCAGGCTTTTTTGCAACCTTTTCGGAAGTAACCTATTAATCTATTTATGCAATGAAGGCTGCTGGGAGTATCTACAATTTGCGGAGAGCTGTCGGTTTATTATTATATAACTATTTTGCCATTCCCCTCCCCCGACACCTGCGATAGATTTTAATCCCAGCGTAGGACTAAATTGATATAGATCCAGCAAATAAAGACAGATTAACCAACAAGTGCTGAGTTAGATCGATTTGGAGCCGAATTACTTATCTGTTCAACTCTCCCCGTCCTTCATATTATCTTGACCAAAGTGCAATATATTTAATTTTTCATTATACCTTAATTAGGAAACAATTAAAAGACTTAGTGAGACACTTGAATATATTCCATATTAAAAAACACCATGTTAGATCATCAGTTTTATCCAATAATCTGCGCAATCGGAGTTTTGTGCTAATCTTCAGCTCATATATACTAACCGAGCGAGCAAGTGCACCCTAACTTTGTCCTATCAAAAAAAAAGGAAAAATGGAAACAATAGAAAAAATTGAAGCTAAGGACTTTTTTAAGTGCACATTAGGCTCATTGGAATTGATCGTAGTAAGTGATGGTGAATTTGATCTGGATCCCATACAGCCGCTTTTTGCACCGGACAGAGACCCGGATGAGATCATCGAATTTTTAGAGGGCCGCGGCCATCTTCCCCATAAATTGGTATTCGAGGGAAATGTCCTTCTTGTTAAAAACAGTGAACATACAGTTTTAATCGACGCAGGAAGTGGAAAGACTTCAGGTCCAACTGTAGGCAAAATAGTTAAGCACCTTTCGGCGGCAGGAATTGAAAAAGAAGATATTACTGAAATTGTACTTTCACATGCACATCATGATCATATTGGCGGGATAATGGATGAAAATGGTGCATTCACTTTTCCAAATGCCAAAATTTTCATTGCCAAAGCCGAAAACGATTTCTGGCTGTCTGAAAAACCCGATTTTTCAAAAGGATCAGATAACCAAATGGCAGAATTTCAAAGCGCCTTTGCTAAAAGGCATATCATTTTTGCGCAACCTAGACTTCATTTCTTCGAAGACAACGATGAATTATTTGGCTTTCTGAAATTAAATCTTGCGCCGGGCCATACCCCGGGCCATACTGTTATTACCATTTTCTCCGAAGGAGAGGAACTGGTCCACTTCGCTGACGTGTTCCAACACGTAATCCTCCTTGGCCGTCCTGAATGGGGAAACCAGATTGACGTTGATTTCCACCAAGCTGTAAAAGCACGTCAGGATATGGGAGCACATCTTGCAGAATCTAAGAAATTTACTTTTGGGGACCACCTTCCATTCCCGGGTTTAGGATTCATTGAAAAAAGAGATAATACATTCCATTGGGTTGCCAAAGAAATATAATATTATCTGATCCTCCGTGCTGGACAACAGTTTGATGTCGATTCATAGCAGAAGACTGGGGACGTCCGCATGGAGGAGATAATTTTTCAATGGCAAAAAATAGATGATCAATTAACAAAAAAGAAACCTGCGGCCGTTAAATGGCTGTGAGTTTCTATAAATAACCAATCATTCAAATGAAAAAGCAAAGCCGCGAATTTCTTCACATCAGTACCTTAATTGCCTTCATACTAATTCCGCTTGGTGGGTTAACAACAGATATATACATCCCTTCCCTACCGGCTATGGCGGGAAAGCTCAATGTTGACATACAGGCAGTCCAGCTGACCCTCTTGTTATTTATGGTAAGTTCAGGAGCCAGTCAGTTGTTCATAGGAAGTATCCTTGATAGTTTCGGAAGATACAGGATTAACATCGGTGCACTGATCGTATTTTCAGCAGCAAGCTTTATTATTGCTTCTGTACCAAATATTTACACCATTTATGCCATGAGGATTGTTCAGGGAATCACGGTTTCTCTTATTATAGTTGGTAAGAGGGCCTTTTTTGTGGATATGTTCAGCGGAGAAAAACTCAAAAATTATACAAGCCTGTTCTCCATTGTATTTGCTACAGCACCGATTGTGGCGCCCTTTTTGGGAGGCTACCTGCAGACGCATTTGGGCTGGGAGGCAAATTTCTACCTACTGGGATCGCTGGCTATCATCGTACTATTCTTTGAGTTGAAATACACAGGAGAATCTCTCCAGCAAACAAAGGCTTTTAATTGGAAGAACATCAAAGATGTATATAAAACGATGCTGGGCACCCCGGATTTCACACTCGGATTGGTGATTGTTGGTCTTAGTTACTCCCAACTGGTAATTTACGGGATGGTCAGTCCTTTCATTATAGAGAAAAAATATGGATTTTCCGCGCTTGTGACAGGTTACAGCTCGCTTTGTTCAGGTGTTGCACTAATGACCGGAGGTATCATATCTAAAATGATGCTCAAAAAACCCCTTATTTCCAAATTATTTCCCGCCATTATCTTATCAGCTGTTATCGTGGTTCTGATGATGTTTTTCACTGCGGGCCACGAGAATATCTGGATGCTCTTAGGCTTTATCCTGCCCATCCATATCTTAAGCGGTTTTGTTTTTAACAACGTATATGCTTATTGTCTTCAACGTTTCACTCAAAGTGCGGGCACTGCTAGCGGATTAACAGGTGGGGGTATCTATATCTTAAGTTCAGCCGTGGGCTATGGTCTAATCCACCTGTTTGATATCAGGACGACCCATTTCTTTTCTTTTATAAACGCGATTATCGTATTCTTATTAATCATTGCAATATATGTTTTCTCGAAAATCAGCAAAAGAAGCAAATAATATCGAAAAATCTTCACAAAAATTAAAAATTTCAAAATATTATTGACGCTGCAGACAGAACAAACGTTTAGTGGAAGCAGGAACAATCAGAGTTTAGGTTCAAGGCGGAAATAAAGTGATCAGTTTGGCAACCAGTACTTAAATACTTAAATTTACTAAATAGAATAAAGAAATGAAACACTACAGCTCACTTGCACAAATGCATAATGAGAATCAATGGAATCCCCCGCTAAATCCGATGTTTAGCATAGTCGGTTTTTTATCGGAATGCACATTGGGAGACCGGGAGTTCACTTCGGACTGTTATGTTATTGCTTTCAAAAAAATAATCAGCGGTCAATTTATGTACGGGAGAACCCGGTATGACCATGATAACGGATCATTATTTTTTATGAAACCAAGGCAGATTATCGAAATGAAAAATCTTCAATATGAGAAAGATGGATTTATGATACTTATACATGAAGATTATCTTAAGGGGCATGAGCTCAATAATCTGATTGAGCGCTATGGTTTCTTCGACTATGAAACCAATGAGGCGCTGCATCTTTCCAGTAAAGAAGAACAGACCATTTGGGATCTTTACGGCAAAATCGAGGAAGAGTATAAAAATAATCCTGATGTATATAGCAGAGAGATAATACTCTATCACGTTACGGCCATCCTGAAGTATTCACAGAGATATTTCAAGAGACAATTTGTAGACCGGCAACTGGCTTCAGGTAAAACTGTTTCCAGGTTTAATGAAGTCCTAAAGACCTATCTGGCGAACAACAGCATAAAAGATCAGGGATTGCCAACGGTATTTAATATGGCAGAACAACTACACCTTTCGCCACGGTATTTGAGCGATCTGCTAAGGCAGGAAACTGGTAAGACGGCACTGGAGCTCATCCATCTTGCCCTTATTTCAGAAGCAAAGAATTCGCTCCGTCTTGGAAATCAGACGGTTTCGGAAATAGCCTATGAACTGGGCTTTGAGAATTCTTCATACTTTGCCAGACTTTTTAAAAAGCAGACCGGAATGACCCCGGTGCAATACAGGAAAGCCCAATTGAATTGACGATCAATGTTTTCCTTCGAAGTCTTATAATATAGCTTATACGGCAGGGGAACCACTCAGTGTGAAAATGGTAGTGCAATAGACATAAGATATTTAAATCCTGGAGATGTTCGCATGACAGGATTTAGATAAAACTTTTTAATTCCACATTAGATCGTGTTTTTTGTTGGGCGTCGTCATCGTCAGCCTTTTCACTACAATCTGTTGCAATAACAAATAAGTCTGTAACAGAAGTTTACGATACCTAAAATTCAAAATTAAATGCTTTGTCAAATCTTTCAAATAGAGTAACTTTGCTCTAGTTATTACCAGTTTGTTTGAGAATGGCGTTCAAATGTCCCCTTAAATAGTTAAATTCCTATATATTAAGGCGGTTCATATTCTGTATCGGCAAGTAAATCATAGCCTTAATGATCGCGTTATACAACAAAGAGCAAGGTCCGACCATGGTCGGACCTTGCTCTTATTAGTGAAAAAAAACATACAAATCCAGCGCAGAGCAGAGCCAAGAACTATTTGGCTTCAAGTTGAAGAGCACCCGAAATTAGTCCTTCGCTTTTTGCCCTTACCTGTATTTTGCCTTTGTTTTTGCTCGTGACAATCGCCAAGGCTTTACCATGAAAAGCATTGCGGGAAGCAGATTGGAAGCTCGTCAGATCCGTCGTATTGCCATTGTCTGTCGCCACAATTTTTGCACCATCTCCCTCCACCTCAAATTCGATTTTATCGTCTGCATAAGGAACGATCGTGCCAAACTCGTCCACGATATAAGCATGTACAAAGGAAAGTTCTTTCTTTGCCGAATTGAAAGTCACATTTTCTGCAAACAATTGTATACGATGCGCTTTCGCTGCGGTACGGATCGTTTTACTTAGCAGTTTCTTGCCACCTTGAAACGATATTACTTCAATCTCCCCTGGTTTGAATTCAACAGCTTTAAATACAAGGTCGTACCGATCTGGGTCTTTGGACTGCTCCCTTATCCTTTTACCGTTCAGATAAAGCTCCACCCGGTCAGCCTGATTAAAATATACCACGATATCTACCCGATCACCTTGCTTCCAATTCCAATGAGGCAATACATGTAAGACCGGCTTTTCTGTCCAGACGCTTTGATACAGATAGTAGACATCTTTCGGAAATCCAGCTAGATCCACAATACCAAAGTACGAACTTCGTGCCGGCCAGGTGTAGGGTGTTGGTTCGCCGAGATAATCAAATCCTGTCCATACATACATGCCCGCAATATGGTCGTACTTTTCCATCAACCTCAAGCTTGTCTGATGATTTGATCCCCAAGGTGTAAATACATTGTCGTAAGCCGATATGTTCCTGTCTTTGTTCCCGCCAGAAAAGGGAATATCCCATCGTTCTGGCCACATGCGACTAGAATCATATGGCACCAAATCATACGTTCCGCGGCTTTCCAATGCCGAAGTACTTTCCGTTACGATAAACTTCTTTTCAGGATGATCTTGTGGGAAGCTTGCCCATTTCTTATGGTTATAGTTATAGCCAATCAAATCTACCGCCGAACTCATCAGCACCGGATTGGCTTTGGAGAGTTCATTATTGGCAATGGTGGTCGGACGTGTGCCATCCAGACTATCGACGATTGCTGCCAGCGCAATCGGAATCGCTGCACCATCAGCTTTGGAATGCCATTGCTCCTGCGCTTCATTGCCCAAGCACCATATAAACAACGACGGATGATTCCGGTCCCTTTTGATATGGTCAACAAAGTCCCGCTTGTACCATTCGTCCCAATATAAATGATAGTCATAGGGATTTTTGCGCCCTTTCCAGATATCGAAGGTTTCACTCATCACCACAAAACCCAAGCTATCGCAGAGATCCAAAAACGCTGGCGCCTCAGGATTGTGTGATGTCCGTATTCCATTCACCCCCATTTCTTTCATGATGCGAAGCTGACGTAATGCTGCAGATCGGTTGAATGCCATGCCCAAAGCGCCGAGATCACTATGTAAACAGACCCCACGGATTTTAAGCGGCCTCCCATTGAGCATAAAGCCCTGTTGCTGATCGAAGCTAAAATTACGTAAGCCAAATTTCGTAAGCTGTTCATCTACAACCCGACCATCAACAATAAGTTTAATCTTTGCTGTATATTGATAGGGATTTTCGATACCCCATAAGATGGGATTTTCGAGGACTATCTGCTGATCGAGGGGATGCAGACCTGCCTTGAGGGCGTTCAACGTAGTACGTTTACTCGCTAGAACAGCACCTTGAGCTGAAAGAACCTCTGTCAGTAGCGTAATCTTTTTTGATTCCTCAGGGTTATGCTCAATTTCCAGGGAGAGATCCACGACAGCACGTTTCTCACTGAGCTGCCCAGCTCTTATGAAGGTACTGTTCGTTCCTATGCTGACTGGATTCCGGCTGATTAATTTGACATCCCGATAGATCCCCGACCCCGAATAGAAACGCGAATTGGGCTGATTCTTATTGTTTACTTTTACTGAAAGCAGGTTTTCCCTACCATCCCAGTATAAATAAGGGGAAAGCTCATATTCAAATCCGATATAACCATTGGGTCTTTTTCCTAAGAAATGCCCATTGATCCAGACCTCACTGTTTTCGTATACACCTTCGAATGCAATAAATATCCGTTGCCCTTGCTCAGCCCGAGCCAGTTTAAACGTTTTTTGATACCATCCTACGCCACCATCAAGGTAAGCAGCCCCGCTACCTGCGGGACTGCTTTCTCTAAATGGCATTTCGATACTCCAGTCATGTGGTAGATCGAGCTTTCGCCAGCCCTCTCCTTTTCGTCCATTGCTATATTGCTGGCTGCTGTCCCGTTTAAACCACCAGCCCCCATTAAAATCAATAACCTTTCTGGACTGTCCACTTAAAGAACCCGCCGTCGCAAATAACAGGATCAGTATACCTATTATCCGGCTATACCTAGTATCAACTAATTGCTTCAGCATACATTTATGGGGTCTTATTGTTATTCTTGGCATCTTCGGCCAAACTCTCCTTGTAGGTCTTGCTGATAAAATTAAAGGTCAG
This sequence comes from Sphingobacterium sp. UBA6317, assembly GCF_002440385.1. Classification (NCBI taxonomy): domain Bacteria; kingdom Pseudomonadati; phylum Bacteroidota; class Sphingobacteriia; order Sphingobacteriales; family Sphingobacteriaceae; genus Sphingobacterium; species Sphingobacterium sp. UBA6317. The sequence goes on from NZ_DJTD01000049.1 coordinate 34,836, forward strand.
CATGGCCGCTCCGTCATTCGAAAGCACGGGATCTCGCAATACGGCTAATTGCATGGTATTCTCGGTCAGCGACATAATACGGACATCGCCCCAGTCGACGACGATTCCATCTTGTGGCTTTCCATGTAAAGGCGACGCCCCAGTCATACGGATGGTTTTCTTTTCGGTATCAATGTTAAAAGTCCCCTTCTGGACTTTACCTAGCATGGCATGATTCACGTTGATGTTTGCACCGCCTTTCAGGTCAAAAGTCATACTTCCATAATCGCCTGCAGGCATAAGCCAGCTATTGCCTTTCCAATCGGGTTCCCAGCTCCAGCTATCGCTGTTTAAAGGCGCGGCTGTTTTATTGATGCTTCCCCACCAGTCACCGGTGCCGTAAAAATACATTGGACCTTTAAAGTAGCGAGAAATGCCCTCAGCATCCAGATCGAGGTACCAGGTTTTCTCTTCTCCCGCCCCCCCTGTCAATAAGGTCCAAGTCTCGTCACTGATAAACTCGGCATACATCTGATCGATATTGAATGTCACAGGCTCGCTGTAGACGATGCCACCACGCGTCTCGACACCAAATTTGACAGTGTACTCACCAGGAAAAGGCATTCTTAGGGTTACCTTTTTCTCTTGACTACGCCCCTGTGGATGCTCCCACAATGGGGTGTATTTTGAATCCATCAAGCTGGTTAAATACACAATATTGGGATTATTGGCATCATGTTCAACAGTAAAGGCCTTTCCCTTGTCCAACTGTGCCGATGTGACATCGATGTCTCCCAATATATAATTCTCAGGAGAACAGGCTCCAAAGAGTACCATCGCCGCAAAAAAGCAGATGGCATAGGTGAATATCTTTTTCATGTTTGTCTATTTATAATTCAACTAATAGTGAGTCCTCGTATACTTGTGTTTAGTTCCATCCAGCATTTTGTTTCAGTACACCATTGGATAAGGTAATCTGCTTATTGGGTATTTGCATAAATCCTTTCGTTGTCAAAAAACGCTCTTTAGTCACGATGACCTTCTCGGGTACAGATCCACTTAGCACATCCTCTGTTGTTTCTAGTGTTGCGGCGGCATTATTCAGCCCCTGCCGCAATACATCCCAATAGCGGATACCTTCAAAAGCAAATTCAAATTTTCTTTCTTTCAGAATATTGTTTTTTGAAACTGCTAGCGACACAAAATTGGTCTTATAAGCTCTTTTTCTTACCTCATCAAAGTATTTCTGCGCGTTTGCGGAACCGAGTTCTGCCGCCATAAGCAAGACATCAGCATAGCGGATGACAAAGTAATCCTGGTCTTGGGACAGTTGCATATCCTTATCCCCACCTGTATTGGTGGTCCCATCCGGCAATGCCGTGGGGGCGTATTTTTTTATGGTGTAACCTGTATACTCACGCTGGTCTTTGAGGTCAAATCCAGTGATGTTCTCGCCATCGATATCAATAATTGAGGCGGTTTTGCGCGTATCCATGTTGTCAAACTCATTGAAAAACTTTTTGCTTACCGTACATGCCCCCCATCCTTGGCCATAGGGCGACCAATTTTTTCCGCGCAAGCCCAGAAAGACGACCCAGCGGTTGCCATCAACATAACCGTTGTAGTTCGATGTATTGTTGAATTTCTGTGCAAATACAACCTCTGCATTTCCCTTGCCGGCATATTTGGAGATATCTAGTGTATTATTGCTTGCATTGGGGATATAACTCGCTGCTGGCCACAGATTTTTGAAATCAGCCACCAACGCAAACTGGCCGCTACCGATAACCTCTTCCAGTCCCGCCAGGGCTTCGGCTTTGGAGACACCGATATCCTCGCCACCATAATAACCTGAATAAAATAGATAAACACGGGCTAATAGCGCTTTTGCTGCAAATGGAGTAGCCCGGCCATCATTGGTTGCCGCAGCTGACTTGGGGTAAGCTGTGGCTGGGATATTGGAAGCCGCAAATTTAAGGTCTGAAACAATCAGTTGATAAATCGCTTTGGGATCCGACTGTGGAATATTCTCATTGGTCGGGCTCGTTAGCAAAGGTATGTTTTCGAATAGACGGACGAGATCAAAGTACATGGTCGCCCGTAGGAACTTCGTTTCCCCTTCAATACGTGCCCGCGCTGTTGTGTTGCCTGAAAAATCAGTGCCATCCAATTTTCCCAAGAGTGTATTGCAGCGAAAAATTCCCGCATAGTAATCAGACCAGGTACCATCAAAGATATTATTGTCCGATTGGGACTGCGCAATATCAAAACGGTCTATTGCCTGAAATGATCGACCGTCTGTTGTACCTGTTCCGCCAAAACAATTGTCGGCGGCCACCTCTGCTGTCAGATAGAAAGATTGGCTCCCATTGGAGGTTGTGCGTTGATAACCATCATAACAGCCGACCAAAGCCATGTCAGCATCGGCTATGGTTTTATAAAAATTGCTTTCCAAAACGCTTGTCATCGGTTCGACATCCAAAAAACTGGATGAACATGATCCTAAGATTAAGGACCCAAATAACATGGAATGATAGATATAGCTCGTTTTTTTCATGATTTCTTGTGTTTAGAATTTAACATTTAGGCCAAATAATACAGTCCTTGGTCTTGGATAGTAACCAAGGTCGATACCCGACACCCAACCATCGGTTCCATAACCGATCTCGGGATCCATCCCATCATATTTGGTGAACGTGAACAGGTTTTGTCCTTGAACGTAGAAGCGGATCTGATTAGCATACTTCCATTTGATCAGCTTCGATAGATCATAACCTAAGGTCACATTGCTGATCCGAAGAAAGTCTCCATCCTGAATATAAAGGTCTGAAAACTGCCAATTGACATTCGTTTCCGTAACACGGGGAATTGTACTGGAAGTCCCCTCTCCGGTCCATCGGTCTAATATTCGCGTGGTATAGTTTGCTTGTTTATTGGCATGATTGCGGTAAGATTGTACAATTTTGTTTCCCAGGGAACCGTAGGCATTCACCGAGAAATCAAATCCTTTATAATCCAGTCCAATATTAAATCCATAAGTAAAATTAGGCATGCCCACACCCAGATTTGTCTTATCCGAGGCATTAATAATACCATCACTATTCTGGTCTACATATTTCACATCGCCCGGTTTCACATCCGCTTGAAGGATACCTTTCCCGGCTGTTTTCCAGGCGTCGATCTCGGCTTGGTTCTGGAATAGGCCGTCTGTCTTATACCCCCAGAAGTAGCCAATGGGTAGACCATTTGCAGCACGATAAAATTCTTCCGAATTATCGTATAACATGGCTGTCTGTCCATGGATAATGCCATCTTCAGTCGGAATCTGTCCCACCTTATTTTTGTTATAGGCACCATTTACCCCAAGACGATACTTGACTTCATTGATCTTATCCGCCCAATTTAGGCCCAATTCCACCCCTGTATTCTTCACATCACCGCCATTGATAAAAGGGGGCAACGTACCGGTTGTCGCCAAAACGGGCGCTGTAACCAGCCAGTTCTTCGTCTTTTTGACATAAAAATCGGCCACAACATCCAGGCGGCTGTTCGCAAATTTGGCGTCAAATCCAATATTGGTCTGTTCGGAAGTTTCCCAGGTCAGATTCGGATTGGATAAGCGGCTCGGATAAGCACCGGCGATATTATTGTTGCTCGTTCCAAAGACATAATGTGCTCCGGGGTTGGAGGATGTAATGCCTGTTGAGGTACTGATGGGTGCCGCATATTGAAAATCAGCGATATCCTGGTTACCCACTTGCCCCCATGAAGCACGAAGTTTAAAGAAGTTTACAGCCGCTAAATGTTCTTTAAAAAACTCTTCCGAAGAAATTACCCAGCCCGCCGATACCGAAGGAAAATATCCCCAGCGATTGCTGCGAGAAAATTTAGAAGATCCATCTGCACGCAATGTAGCATTCAACAGGTACTTTTCCTTATAGTTGTAGCCCAGCCGCCCAAAATAGGATACCCTACGCGTGATGTTTTCTGGTTTTCCAGACACGGTACGCGTTTCGACGACATTACCTTTTTCGTCCAGGTGTGCCTGGCCTGTGGTATTGTCCAGGTAAGCATGTGCAAAATCATTGAACTGCGAAAGCAGATTCCAGTTGGATCCCGAAAGGTAAGTTCCCTGGTAACGTAGCGATTCCATACCAACCATAGCCGAAAAACGATGATCCGTATGGATATCAAAGTCATAGGAAGCAGTATTTGTCCAGGTCAGCGTATGACCTTTGCTCATGTTCTGTGAGGTTGTTGTATGATTTTGGTTGTAGGTGTAGATGGAGAAGCGGTATAAGGGCGTAAAACTTCTGTATTCTGAAGCATAATAGTTGAATCCCAGCAATGACCGGACCTTCAAGCCTTTGACAGGCTCAATCTCCGCAAATACATCCGCCAGTAATTTTTGGCCATCATTGGCGTTGTTCGAATTGGTCATCATCACCCCATATGGATTGCTGTCCCCATTGTACCAAGGTGAATTGGAGGTATCATTGAAAGGACTTCCGTACAAGCCATTGTCCGAGTACACCGGTGACAAGGGCGAAGTCGCAAAAGCACCGCGTAAGGTATTATTGTACTGGTTGCCTACACCGATGCCCCGATTTTTGATGTAGTTAAAGTTAAGGTGCTGACCTATTTTCACAAAGTTATCGAAGAGTTTATGTTCCGAGTTCGTACGGAAACCATAACGCTGATAGTTGGAAACATCTTTACCACCGACAATTCCCTCCTGACCAATATAGTTCATCGATAAGGCGTAGGTGGATTTTTCATTGCCGCCAGTCAGGGCAACATTGTAATTGTCCATTTTTGCATTATCCTTAAACATGTAATCCATCCAATTGGTATTGGCCAGACCGTCCATGCTGTTAAAATCAATAACCCCAGCCCCCGAATTCAGTGATTGCTCATTCATGATCACCTTGTACTGATCTGCATCCAGCAATTTTGCTTTACGCGAAACGTTCTGAATGCCTGTATAGCCATCAAACGACACCACATTTTTTCCCGCAGCGCCCATTTTAGTGGTGACCAGAATAACCCCATTGGCAGCCTGCGAACCATAGATGGCGGCCGAAGCCGCGTCTTTCAGTACGTCGATAGATTGGATATCGGCCGCATTTAAGACCGAAATATCCCCTCCCGGAACGCCATCGATGACGTACAAGGGGCCTGAATTGCCAATTGTTCCCAGCCCCCGGACGACCACCTTCATATCTGCTCCCGGCTGACCGGAAGTTGATGTAATGGATACACCCGGTGCTTGCCCCTGAAGCGACTGCAGCGGGTTTAATTGATTACGTTTCTGCAGTTCTTCACCCTCTACCTTCAAGTTGGCTCCTGTATTCAATTTTTTCTTTTGTACACCGTAGCCGATAACCACCACTTCTTCAAGATCGGAAGCTTGCGGCTGCAGGCGGATCACCATATTGGGGCCAGTCACTGTAATTTCTTCGGTTTTGTACCCTACGTAGGTAACGATCAATACTGTCCCTGTGCTGGCCTTCAGTGCGAACGTGCCCGATTCATCACTGCTTGTTGAAATCTTCTGATTCTTTACTTTGATACTCGCTCCCCCGATCGGCAGTCCTGAATCAGCCGAAACAACCGATCCGGTAAAGGATTGTGCCCAGACCAAAGAGGTTACGCTGGTCATGACAACGACGGCCATGCCCCTGCTCAACAATTGTTTGCTTATCATATCTCTTGATTTATAAATTGGTTTTTATTATTTTAATTTGACCTGCAAGGCTTTACCGGCATAGGTTACCACTGTGGGTTTTGCTGGTGAAACATCCAGTCCAACGGCGTTGCTGTCGCTGACAAAAATGAAATTGAACTTTCTTTTGGTCAGCATGCCATCGAAATCACCCTGACGGTTGGCCACTGACAGCGTCTTTGTCGAATTGTCATAACTGAAATCAATGCGACTATATTTCCCTTTTTCATAATTATAGTTGCTTCCTTCGTCTTCATAGAGTGAAAAATGACCGTTTGCTCCCGCATAGACATAGACATCCAGTACATCCGGCTTTTTCTCGGCAGTATACTGCATGACCGGTCCAATAGGCAATATTGCTCCGGCTCTGACATAAACAGGGATACGTTCGTATGGTGCAGCAACAAGCAGATCCTGCCCACCTGTTACCATCTTGCCACGGTATAGATCATACCAGCTGGTTCCTTTTGGAAAGTGTATCTTGCGTGAGCTCGCACCTTTTTCAGTGACAGGACTGATGAGCAAAGATGGTCCCCAAAGGTATTGGTCATTGCGGTCGAATCCATCTTTGTCCTGAGGGAAATCCATGGCAAGTCCACGTATCATCGAATAGTCTTCAAAAAAAGTCTTTGCGGCAAGACTATAATTATAGGCCAGTAATTTATAACGTAGATTGATCGCATAGATCATGCTTTTATAGGCCGGATGATCCACAGGAGCGATATTATACGGCTCGCGGTAGGGATATTGTCCATGCGCCCTGAATAAAGGCAAGAATGCCCCATATTGGTACCAGCGGCTATTCAGCTCGCGCCACTCCTCCAAGTCCGCCGCATCAGGTTTGTGAAACCTGTTTTCAACCAAAAAGCCACCTGCATCCATCGTCCAATAAGGTGTACCGGACATCGAGAAATTGATGCCCCCGGCAATTTGATCTTTCATGTCATGCCATCTCGAAGCAATATCGCCGCTCCAGGCAGCAGCCGCATAGCGCTGCTGCCCTGCAAAAAAGGATCGCGTCAGAATAAACACCCGTTTGTTAGGATCTGTTTCACGCTGGCCCTCGTAGATACCCTTGGCATTTTGCAAAGGGAACGCATTATAGTAGCGAACAGATGATCCTATAGCTGGCTGAAAGACCGATTTACGCTCATCCAGATCAATATTGGAGTGAATATCTGGCTCACTCGCATCCATCCACCAAGCATCGATCCCAATTTTGAAAAGATTGTTGTCCAACAATTTCCAGAACCCATCGCGTGCCGCTTTGTTGAAAGGATCATAAAATGTCGAGGTATAGCCCTTTCCGATCCAGTCTTTACGGCCGTCATAAATATTTCGCGGATAGATCCATTTGTTGGCTTTAAATTCTTGGTATACCGATGACTCTTCATTGATTTTGGGCCAGGCCGAAATCATGATCTTAAAGTGCTGATCATGCAGCTTCTTCACCATAGCCAGAGGGTCTGGAAAACGCTTTACATCAAATTTTTGGCTCCCCCAGTCGTTTTCAGCCCAGTAAGACCAATCCTGCACAATATTGTCGATCGGAATCTTACGTTTGCGAAATTCAGCCGCGACCTCCTCAATTTCCGCTTGTGTCTTGTAACGTTCTCTGCTCTGCCAAAATCCAAAGCTCCAAATCGGCATAATCGGTGCCTTGCCGGACAAGTGGCGATAACCTGCAATGACCTCATCCATTGATGCGCCCTGTACAAAGTAATAATCAATGGCATCTCCAGCTTCTGAATTAAAGGAAAATACGTTTTTACGCGCTTCTGGAATGGGGCTCTGCCAGTTTAAGGTAAAATAAGATTCGCCCCCATCAGGTATCCATTCCATTCGGATCTGGTAAGTTTTATCTTTCTGCAGGTCTCTTTCTATTTCAAAGGTACCCGCATTCCAGGATTGCCGCCAGCGGTCAGCGACCTGCTCGCCATCAATCCAAACTTTCATATAACCTGAATATTTAAAATGCAGCACATGTTTGCCAGTATAGGGCGAAGAGAAACTTCCGGCATAGATGACTTTGCTTTCGGCCAGCTTTACGCTCTTTGGAAATTTGTGCTGATCTGTTAGGTAGCCATAGTCAATGATTGATTCCGGTCGGGATAGATACACTTCTTCGTCCTTGTTCCGATTTACATAGGTTGCCGTGAGCCAACCCGGTTCTCCTTCTTTTGACTGCAACTTAAAAGCATTTAAAGGCAATAACGGCCTCACGTCGCCCGCTTTTGTAATGGAGTAATTGTGCCATAAAATGCCATAGTTGTTAGTGGACAGTAAAAAGGGTATTCCGATTTCTGTATTGTACTGCAGCAGCGAAACCTGTTTGCCACGGTTATAATTCATCACCGCATTCTGATGTTGGCCGAGTCCATAGATCCCCTCTTCCGCATTGACAATAAAGTCCTGGTTAATGTGATAAAATGCATCACCTTGATAACTATTAGCTAAAAAAGAACTTGAATTCCGCTTTGCTTCTTTAAGGATGGATTGCCCCTTAAGGTCAAAAAATTCCACTTTGCCGTTCATCAAGGAAACCACTGCCTGCATATTGGCCGTTTGTACATTTACCGTAGAGTCGGTCGAGCTTACCGCAAGTGATTTTACTTGCCGGCGCAGTGAATCGACGATCACTAAGCTCGTTTGTCCCGGTAAGACTGCACCAGCTGGAACAGCTGTAACACGCACAATCTTGTCGGTTACGACATCCAAATAAATATCCTGATCAATGGAGGTCTCCGAATTTTTGAAGCTGACCTTAATACCGGAAGGCATTTTTTCATAATGAGCTTTATTGGCTTGGCTAAATCCCTGCTGCACGATTGCGAAGAGCATCAAACCACTTAAAGCGTACGTTAAGTTGCGCATTTAAATAAGATTTATTGGTTATTATATTCCCTTGGTTATTACGCGTCCTTTCCTATTGAAAGAACAGATCAAATATAGAATGCAACCGGTTGTATAAGGGGTATATTTTGTTAACTTTTAGGGGTTATTTTGTTAACTTACGCGGGGATACTGGCGGAAAACACTATCGACAATTCTCTTATTTACAAGCTTTTTCGATAAAAAGACGGCAGGTTACCAAATGCAGATTTAAAATATTTGCTGAATTGTTTCGGATTTCCGAATCCTACTTCATAAGCAATTTCAGCCATCGATAATTTCGAGTTCTGAACCAGATGCATGGCACGTTTGAGCCGAATATGTCGGATGTATTCCATCGGTGAATAGCCTGTGATGGCAAGCACCTTTTTATAAAGCCCTACGCGCGTGATGTTCATTCTTTTGGCAAGCAGTTCGACAGAAAGCGAAGAGTCACTGAGATCCTGTTCAATTTCCATTACCAGCGCACGGATAAATTGTTCATCAGCAGATGCGATATCGGGCTGCGTCAGATTAACATTAATCTGTTTTTTATACCGTTTTACCATTGTCTGTTGTTGATGGAGTATCTGCGCTAATTTTGAACGCAGCAGGTTAATATTAAAAGGCTTGTTGATATAATCTGTAGCACCCGACTCCAAGGCTTCCAGTTCAATTTTCTGATTGACTACGGCCGTTACAATCAGCACAGGGATATGGACCAGCTTGGCCTGGGCCTTTATAAACCGGCAAAATTCCAGTCCGCTCTCTCCAGGGAGGCTGAGATCGGTGATGATCAGATTGACCTGTTGCTTGCTTAGGATCAATTTTGCATCATTGATGCTTTGCACAGCGTGGATTAGGTAGGCTGAACTCAGGCTCCGCTCCAGGTAATGGAGGAAGTCGATATCATCTTCGACCAATAAAATAGCGGGTTTATCCTGCTTATCGCTTTCGACAGGATCGACACTCGCTTTGGCCTTATGTATGGGTAGCTGAACTTTAAAAATCGTCCAGTGCACATTGCTGCTTAGCGCGATAGTTCCGCCCAAGAATTCGACATAGTCTTTAACAATAGAAAGCCCGATTCCCGTACCCTGATTCAGTTTTCCATTGGGCACATCCAGTTGCATGTAACGTTCAAATACGCGGGCTTGTAGGTTTTCGGGAATCGCTGTACCCTGATTTTGAACTTCAATACGCAGCATCTTTCCTGTTTCGTGTTCAGTGACTTCGGCATGGAATGCCACAATGCCGGATACCGGGCTAAACTTGATCGCATTTGACATCAGATTGAAAATAATGCTTTCCAATTTGTTTTTGTCAAACCAGGACAGATAGGTGTCTGGAGCGATATTGACCTGCAGCGAGATCTGATTGCTTTGCGCTATCCCCGCAAAGGCATCAAGCATTTCGCGGATAAATCCCATGAGGTCCCCATACGCTTCGTTCAGCTCAAGCTCACTTTTCTCCAATTTTCTAAAGTCCAGCAGCTGATTGACCAATTTAAGCAGACGGTCTGCATTCTTCTTGATTAAGTTTAGGTCGGCTTTTTTTTCTGGATGCTGCTCTTCATCCAGCAGCTGCTGCGCTGGAGTTAGAATCAAACTGATCGGAGTTCTGAATTCATGACTTATATTGGTAAAGAAACGTGTTTTCAACGCATCCAGTTCCTTTGCCTGTGCAGCCTGTTCCTGGGCGAGGTAGAGTTGATTGCGCGTCTTGACACGTAGTTTTGTCAAATAAAAATAAGCCCATAGGATGATCAGTAACAGGCTGGCATAGAAAAGAAAGGCCCAAGCCGAACGCCAAAAAGGTGGCTGTATATCGATTGTTAGGAGCAGCACGCCCTCAGACCAGCTATTCGAATCGATGGCGTGCCGAATATACAAATTGTAGCTTCGGGTGTCTAGATTGGTGAAATTGGCGCGCATGGTTGCCGGTTCAAAATCAAACCATTCATCACTTAGACCAGCAAGCTGATATTGGTAGAGTCCATTATGCTGTTGCAGGTAGTCAAAGGTAGAGAACTCCAGCGAAATGGCATTGAGGTTGTAAGGAAGACTCAGTTCTTTAAGATTATTCAGGGCTTGATCGTAAATGACCCGGCCCGAAAATTCCTCACCTACGGCTATCCGCTTGTTAAATAAATAAAGATTGGACAAAAGCGGTAAGACCAGTTCACTTTCGCTGCTAATTTTCTTAGGGTCGATAAAATTGAATCCCTTTGGCCCACCAAAGACAAGTCTTCCGTCCCGCATTTTTAAAGCGGCGTTTTCATTGAATACATTCCCCTGAAGGCCTGATTCCCTTGTAAAATTGCGGATGATGAACTTCTCGGCCTGCCCTTTGCCGACAATCGCCGACAGTCCTTTGTTTGTTGAAGCCCAGATTCCCCCCTGATTATCGACCAAGAGCGCCAGGATCGCATCGTCGCTGAGTCCATCCTGCTGTGTGAGATAGCTTACTTTTGTACCGTCGATTACATGCAAGCCCTCTTGTGTTGCTACCCAAATACGACCAGTTTTGTCCTCTTTAATATCATAAATCAGATCATTCATAAGTTTCATGGGCGAACTGGATGTATTCATATAGCTAATCTTGTCGTCGGGAGCCAACAATGCCAAACCTGTCGCTGTGCCGATCCAGAGCCGTTTTTTTGAATCTTCAAACAAGACAGAGATATAATTGCTGTTAATGGTTTGTCCCTGCCGAGTATACGCTCTCGAAAACTGTTCTGTCTTTTTATCAAACAGGTACAAGCCAGCACTTAAGGTTCCTATCCAAAATCGATGTTGACTATCCTCGTAGATCTCCCATACACTATCGTCGTTCAACTTTCCAGGTGCCGAATCACGGTGGAAAACCTTAAAACTTTTGCCGTCGAATCGACACATACCACCTCGATAAGTTCCGATCCACAGCTTATCTTCCGTATCCAGCAATAAGGAAACAATCACGTTGGAGCTCAAACTGTTGGGATCCTGAGGATCATGCAGGTATTGCGTGAATGTTTTCTGACTGCTATTATAATAGAGCAATCCCCCACCGTTTGTCCCGATCCATAGATTACCCTTTCGATCCTGTACAAACTTATTGACATCGTCAAAGGGAAGCGATTTAGGAAGCCCTGGATAGTTCCTGATTAAAGAGAATAACAACAGCTTGGGATGATAATAACTGATGCCACCTTTATAGGTTCCCGCCCATATGATACCTGACTTATCCCGATATAAAGCCGTTATGCTATTGTAAGGTAGGCTCCGTAAATCATATTTATCGTTAGCGAGGATCTGTACACTTTTTGTTTTTTTATCATAAACATTGATACCACCATGATCAGTTCCTAGCCAAAGATGCCCTTGATCATCTTGCACGATATTACCTACAAAAGGATTGGATAGTTCTTTTTGGAGGTGTTGAATTGATCCATCTTTCGGGTCAAACCAGTATACACCGATTGGAATATCCTTTGAGAAGATCCATATCGCCCCATCCTGATCGGCAAATAGATTATAATTTACCAGCTTATTGCTGATCGGCAATAAGCTAGTTTTGGTACTTCGCAGTGATTTCGTATCAATGTGACCCAGCAGGCCATTTTCGTAGATTACCCAGATCGTCTGCCCTTGCCCAGCTATCACATCGGCTATTCGGTTGTTTTTGGTCAACTGCGGTATAGTACGATAGGTTTTCTTTAGGCTATCGTACAAGATCAGCGAACGATCACTATACAATAGTGCAAAGGTCTGCCCTTCCAGCTGTCTTATCGTATGTACGTCTTTGACGGGCAACTTTAAGCGGGTCAGTATGGAATCAAGCTGCTGGACGATAATGCCTGAATGCTGATCATACACATTCATCCGGTTGCTGGTACGGATCCATACATTGCCTTCTGGTCCCTCAAAGATTGCGGAAATCGAATTTCCACTCAGCCCGGTACGTTTATTAGCGGAATAGCGAAAATTTGTGAATTGCGCTCCATCAAATCGGCTAAGGCCAGATTCGGTACCAAACCAGAGGTAATTGTACTTATCCCTGAGTGCGCAATTGACATGATTATGGACCAGGCCCTGGTCAGAAGTTAAGGTTTTAAACGCATACGTATTGACCTGGCTCCAAACTGAAGATTGCCCTAAGAAAAGGAGAAGAAAGAGTTGGAGATAAGCGAATAAAAAAGACTTAAGCTGCTGCATTGGTTATCATCTCCCCAATGATACAAAAATTGAGTAAATACAGCAAATCAAGTTGCTATTAATATAAGCTTTAGCATGAGCCCCATATTTTTTATCCTATAAACTAGGTTACCACATTGAGATCAAGTTCGTGAGTTAAACCTAAATAACACCATTTTTATAGGGATATAGCAGGGGGTTAACAAGGGTTTACCCCTGTTATACCCCTGTTAACCCCCTGTTACCCCCCAGTTAAACCCCTCCTACTGGTTGAACTCGTATAAATTAATTGATACGTTTAACCACTCTAAACAATCGTTAAAATCCAAGAAAGAAATTGACTTATAAGGAAGTGATGGAAAACGTAAAAAAAAGCGAAACAACGCTACATAGAACGTGCAATATTAGTTATAAAAGACAAAAGCTAATGCTATAGGCCTGATTCATTTCGATAAATGATCCCTTTACTGAAATTGTTTAGGCCTATCTTTTTCTGCTGCTCTTGCGGCAATCTCATCAATGCGTTTTTTGCGGGTATCTGGTCTTTTGGCAAGAACAATCCATTGCAACATCATTTTTTTGACGGATTTACTCAGCCCAAGAAAATAATCTTTTGAACCAGCATAATGTCGAAATGCTTCATCCAGATCCTCGGGAATAATTAATTCTTCCACACTGTCCAAAATTGACCAAGAGCCATTTTCTTGTGCTATTTTTATAACCGCGTACCCCGCTGGAGCCATCAGATTCGCATCGATTAGTTTTTTAACTTTTTCTTTGTTAATTCTAGACCACGTGCTCTTTGGTTTTCTTCGACTAAATAATTGCATAAATGAATAGGCATCAATCGGCCTCCTCGTGCTATCAATCCAGCCAAAACACAAAGCTTCATCCACCAGCTCTGTCCAACTGACTACTGGTAGATTTGATTTTTTGGTATTACAGATCACCCAAATTGATTGTGCTATTTGATGATTGTTTTCGAGCCAAAGCCGCCACTCTTCCTTTGTGTTCAGGTAAATAGTGACTCTTTCTTCTGCATGGTGTTTTATCATTGTTTTTGTCGATTGGAATAGATCGAATTTATCTATTGTGAAAATACGACTTTTTCAAATGCTAATCATCACTGTTGTCCAAAAGGATATGGACAAGCTCAGCACATTTGTTAATCCAAATTGTTCACCAATATTTTCCTTCTTAAATTCTAAGAATGTACCTTTTTGGAACTAGGATAAGTATGACGAGTAGAACAATCTGTATGCAGACTGCGAAAAACACACCGACTTTTCCTCACTCGCCAGATGATCACTTTTCGTAGGCGCCAAATCGATAGCGTCAAATAGGGTAAAAAAAACATTTATTTTTTTGCATTTCGTTTCAGATAACAAGCCCTTAAAGAAATTGAGATCAATGCAGCAGTTAACCCCGAAACCAGAAAAGACGAAAACCGGAAAATCACTTCACCAAACGCTTTACTGTCGCCAAAACACTGCACGGAGTTTCCTCCATGCATCCGTACCCATAGCCCCCTCATAAATACATTTCCGACAAGCCCAATATTCGGGAAGTATAATTCCGAGATAAATTGGCATCAAAATACCATAACTACCTAAACCTTTTATTCGTTAAACACGACAATCGCCAATTTACGGTATTACAATAAGCTAAAAGATCGATAGTTTATATGTGTTGGCAGCCATTTATAATTCGTTAGGGATTCATCAATTTACACAAACGTTTGTGTATTTATTTTATTTGAATCTCTAATCCATTCTCCGTATACTCGTGATAACATTATAATCAATTATTCGAGGCTAACGTTCAAGCACACCTGGATCAACAATAAGACAGCATGAAGAGAACAAGTACCTTGTATTCTCATAGAAACACATGTTAAAACGCTATAAAAAATGAAACAGATTGGTTTAAAAATCAAACGGGAATGGAAGTTTCTTTCCATATTCGTCATCTGCTCTTTACCAAGCTTATTCAGCATGGCACAATCCAACAGGCCGGTTCTCCGTATCGGTATCATGGCCGATATGCAATACGCAGACAAAACAGACCACGGTAGCCGGTTCTACCACAATTCTTTAATGAAAGTCGATACCGCTGTAGACTTCTTTAATCGCAATAAAGTCGATTTTTCATTGGTTCTTGGCGATCTTGTCGACGAAGGTCCAAAAGATCTACCTGTATTGTTAAAACATCTCTACCCTTTAAAAAAACCGATGTATTGTCTACTTGGCAACCATGACTATGTCAGCGTATCTAAACCAGATCTTCTGCACACCACTTTTGGGATGCCAGCTAAATACTACGCATTTACAAAAGGGAAATGGCGATTTGTTTTCTTAAATACGAATGCGCTCAGTGAATATGCCACAACGCCCAATTCAGCAGACCAACGTGAATGGAAAACCTTGGTGGGTAGCCTACAGGCAGACGGAAGGAAAAATACGCAACCCTGGAATGGCGGAGTTGATCATAAACAACTCCTATGGTTGCAAAACGAACTTGCCCGAGCGCGGAAAAATAAGGAGCATGTGATCGTATTGACACATCATCCCTTATTGCCAGAAAATGGTTATGAAACACTCAATAATAGGCCAGTTCTTGATATACTCTACAAATTCCCAGAAGTTAAACTGGTACTTTCCGGTCATAATCATAAAGGCAATTATGTGATGGTAAACAATATTCCTTTTGTAACCATGGAAGGTATGATAGAAACACCTACAAGCAATGCCTATGGTCTTTTGGAGCTTTATCCGGAAGAAATCAAAATCAAAGGCCAGGGTAGACTCAGTTCAAGAGTTTTTAAATTATCATCCAAATAAGGCTCAATCGGGCGATTAAAAAACTCGCCATAAATGAAATTTAAATAAAACACCCCCAACAGCGAAAGCCGTTGAGGGTGTTTTTTATTGAATGGGTTTAGTGAATACACTATTCTAAGGTTGGATTAAATGTTCCGCCCCAATCTTTATTCTGCTTGATATTCGGATTTTTATCAATGACTGATTGTGCTATTGGAAAGAAATAATAGGTATCTGGTACCAGGTTCACTTTGTTTCCTGTACTTGGCACCTGCAAGACACTATATTTAAACTGATTCTCTTTCAACGTGTATGTTTTGGCCAATGCATTTGCATCTTCCAGTTTCATTTCAGTTCCATTAGCATTGATCGCAATAGCTTCAACTCCATGCTTTGTCGTATTGTTTAGTATATTTAACTTACGTAACCGTCGTAAATCCCAAAAACGATGTCCTTCAAAGCAGAACTCAATATTACGCTCTGCTAAAATGGCTTCACGCATTTGCTCTTTCGTAGTCGCTGCAATACCATATTTATTATCCGCACCAGGTTCTATACCCGCTCTTTTTCTGATCTGTGTCACCAAATCTAAGGCTGTCACAAAGTCTCCGGTTTCATTTGCTGTTTCAGCATAATTCAACAGGACTTCGGCATAGCGCATCAACACAAAATCCACATCATACTGGGTTTCCACTTCGGTCTGTTTTAATGATAATTTAGAGTTTTTTAAGATAAAAAACCCACTATATCGATCCAAATTGGAAGAAGGTGTTTTTGCGTTAGGATTTATACCAAAGTCATCTAAAGCCGGAGCAATACCTACAGAAGTGTATTGTCGTTTGCCGGTCTTTCCTGAAACCTCATAAATCTTGGCATTCCACACAATGGATTTATCAAAACGCGGATCGCGGTTTTCCCAATAGGATTGCAAAAATTGATCTTCTGTCTTATAGTATTTGCCCGTTTGATCGGAATAAAGCTTTCCATCTTTCATTGGAAAAGCTTTTACAAATTCCCAGGATGGAACAGAACCCGCTGGCCCTCTACTTTCGGAGCCGGGTCGTACGCCATTATCCCAATTAGCGACTTTATTTGGATAAGTATTAATCACAGCAAAAACAACCTCTGGTCCTTTTTCAACCAGCGCAATATTGGAATAATCTGGAGTCAAACTATAGCCATCCGCTTTAAGTTGCTCATAAGCCAATTTATTCGCAGTGTTGGCCTCCTGCCAATAAGCATTTCCATAAGGATTGGAGGGATTAAACTGGGGTGAAGCTTTATATAACAATACTTTCGCTTTAAAAGCTGCCGCAAAATCACCGTCAACCTTTCCATAATCTGCCGTACCCTTGGCAATCGTTTTTGGCAGTAAGGAAATAGCCTGATCCAAATCTTTGATCATCAGATCAAAACACTCTTTTGTAGAATTGCGGGGTACATTAAGATCATCATTTTTTAAATCTTGAGGTACCGTAATATAAGGGACCCCACCATGAATCCTGACCATATTAAAATACATATAGGCACGGAGAAACAAAGACTGCCCAATCACCGCATTTTTGAAGTCCGCTTTTAGCACAGTACTTTCACCAACTTTCTGTATCGCCGTATTAATTTTTCGGATGGTTGTATAGTCCCAGGATTTGTAAGAACCGTTGTTGACGGTGACCGCATCCAAGGGGAAAGCGATGCCAATTAGTTGTTCCGAATTTCCATCCGCACCAGCGTTCCAGTTGCCAAATAGTGGATATAGATTGGCAAGATAGCCGTTGACTAGATTTGGATCGGCCCATACCTTGGCTTCATCCAGCGAATTGAGATCATCAATGTCCAGCACATTTTTACAGGAAGACATACACAGAGCCAACGCTATTAAAGGATAATATATTTTTTTCATCTTTTTTTCATTTAAAATTTAACATCAAGTCCAAACGTAAAGGTTTTCATGACTGGATAAGAATCATACAGCTTTTGTTCCGGGTCATGGAATTCTTTCATCGGCGAAAAAACAAACAAATTGGTTCCATTGAAAAACAGGTTGACATCTTTTACACGGATCTTCTCGGTCATGCTTTTCGGCAATCGATAAGAAACATTAATGTCACGTAAGCGCAAATAGGCTCCATTTCTTATCCAGAATGACGAAGGGGCTGCACCGGATTCGGCCCATCCAGAGTACCCCGTTGGTCGCGGATATTTGGCGTCGGTATTATCCGGTGTCCAGACATCGGAAGCCCAAATTGGATAATATGGACGGAAGGTATCACCGTGCTGGCGCATTCCACCGCCTTCTTGATTACTGATCATGCGATCATAAGCAAGAACTCCCTGAAATAAAGCCGAGACATAAAAGCCCTTCCAGCTCGCATTGAATCCAACCCCATAATTGATGCGCGGAGAATTATTGTCCGACAATAACTGCAAATCGTTATCATCAATTTTCCCATCCGGGCCACCTGAATAGTTCGCCCCCTGAATATCTTTATATAAGATCATCCCAGGAAAAGGATCCCTTCCGTAGGTCTTAAATCCTTTTGCTTTCAACGCATCAGCTTCAGCCTGTGTCCTAACCAAACCAAGGGATTCTAAGCCGATAATTCTATTCTCAGGTCGTCCAATTCTGGAGCGAAAGTTCTGCGGCTGGCCCGATGCATAAGATGGTTCTTCGTCAATGATGTCCCAACGGTCTTTGGCATACCCCAGATTTGCATTGAGACCATAAGCCACTTCACCAACCTTGTCATTCCAGTTAAAAGAAATCTCGCCGCCTTTATAACTTCTCGCCGCATAATTTTCGGGAGCAAGTGCGCGACCGTAATTGTCAGGGACCTTCAGCGATCTTGGTCCTAGGATGTTCGTTTCCTTGCGTGAAAACAGATCAAGGCTACCGGTCAGTTTATTATTAACAAATCCAAAATCCAAACCCAAGTTGACACTCTTAGAAGTTGTCCAGGTTAGATTTTGTGTTGGGGTTGCACCATACGCAATACCATTGTAATAGCGGTCACCAAACATATAGCCGCCCGAGGTGGTATACTTTTCTAAATAACCAAATTGCCCGATTCGATTGGCATTAACATCCAAATCATTACCCGTTGTACCATAAGAAGCTCGGAACTTCAAATCCGATATGGTATTTTTTATATCCGTAAAGAAGTTTTCGTCCGATACACGCCAGGCTGCCGATACTGAAGGAAAAAATCCCCACCGCTTATCCGTCGGAAATAATGGTGAACCATCGTAACGAAAAGAAAACTCCGCAATATATTTATCCGCATAATTGTAGTTGGCACGCCCTATAATACCACGTCTCGAATCGATCGTTTCATTGGCAGTTGTCGACCTAAAATTGCGATCTGTAGGATAAATAAACATTTGATCCAGGGCTGTAATTGGATTTTCTGCCCTTGAAGTGACATAAGTCCCTCCTTTTTTGGACTGTTCATAAACCAATGTCCCATCGACGGAATGTTTACCAAACTTGCGGTTATAGTTTAAAAACCAGTTTAGTTGATATTCCCACAATCGTTGTGGGCTGTAATCCATGAAAGGCTGGCTCTGACTAAAAGTAAAAATATTAATATTAGCTTCTGATGGTGGAGCTGGTATAAAGCGGTTGTCATTCGGGTTTAAAGAGGTAAAGGTATAGTTCTTTTGAAAACTCATATAACGCTTGCGCATATAGTCTTGAGCAATGTAACTTCCTACAACTTTTGTCGAAAGGCCCTGTACCAATTTATCCAGCTTCAAGTTTAGGGTCATAATAGGATTGACCTGCCGCACTTTACGGTCTATATAGCGATCCCCAATGACCTGATCGATCACATTCCACGCTTGCCAGCTTCCCATAGGCGTCTGTACAGGATAAGCCGTTGGTGTATTGCTCGGAGTTCCGTCTGCATTCAGATAAAATGGATACATCTTTGGCCAGTTGAATGTAACACGGTAGAAATCGGATACATCAAAATCATCATCGTTCGAAGATGTGCTGAATGGCCAAAAAAAGCGCTTCGAATTCGTCTGGTTGGCTGAAATATTAAAATCCATGCTGAAATCTTCGGTAATCTGCGCGGAGATATTGCTCCTTAAATTAAATTTCTCATGATCCAAAGATTTATAAGATCCATTTTCTTTACGGTAGCTCAGCAAGCTATAATAAGTAATTTTGTCGCCACCCCCATTAACCGATATCGATTGTCGATGTGTAAACGGATTGCGCCAGATAACGTCATTGGCATTGTAATTTTTGTCCTTGAAATAATCAAACTCTTTTTGTCCATTTGGGATGGAAAGACCGCGAAATTCGGCTACCCGATTTTGATAAGTGAGTTCATCTTGCGCAGTCGTTAAATTAGCAAGGAGCTCCTGTGTTGGCGTATTGAAAGTATAATTACTTTGTACATTAAAAACAGGTGCTTGCGCCGTTCCTTTTTTTGTCGTTACCACCACTACACCATTACCGGCCCGGGTGCCATACACTGCGGCAGTTGCAGCATCTTTTAAAAAGGTCATTTGGTCAACCTCGTTCGCTTCAAGGACATCGAATGCAGCTTTATCGCGAACCACGCCATCAATTACATAGAGTGGCTCGGCAAAACTCCCCCGTATACGCAAGCTCGACGATGCTCCAGCCATCCCCGAAGTATTGGTGACATTGACCCCCGCTGCTCTACCGGCAAGTGAATTGGAAAGATTTGAACTGGGGATATTTTTTAGCTGTTCTGCATTGACGGTAGCGACGGAACCTGTGATATTCCCTTTCCGCTGCTTACCATAGCCAATGATCACGACCTCTTCAAGCGCCTGATCACTCGAAACCATAACAACACTGATGTTGCCTGCGGAAACGGCTACCTCCTGTTTTGTAAAGCCTTGGTAGTTCACGACCAAAACATCACCACGCTTGGCCCGAATAGCAAAAATACCTTGTTGATTGGAGGATGCTTGAACGGATGTTCCTTTGACGGTGATGGTAGCGCCGGCTAATGCCTGACCTTTCTCATCTTTGACGATCCCTGTAACCTGATCTTGATCGACAATAGCATTGATCGGATCCAGATTCAGTGCGTAAGAATCAGGCTGACTAAACAGCAGGCAGAGCCCCAAAAGGCTAATGGGTCTCGCCTTTCCATGAAGAAAAAAATTTCTCATCATAATTACAAATTGGTTTAAAATAATAAAGAACCCTTAGGCTCAACTTTGGTTTATTTACTTAGCCTGCTTTTCTTTTTGTAAAAAACAGCAAAAGTGGATTAGATTGTCTACTAAATTTAAAAAACAAATTCTTATTTACGAAATTAACGTAATTTTTTAATTCGAAGTTCACATAAACGTTACATGCTGAAATAGGGAATGGAAATGGCTGACACAGCAGTGCCGATCTTCAGGTAGAACACCTAAAAACTGTGGTGAATACAGGGGTTTAAAGTGGATTTATACCCCTGTACGAATACTATCTAGGAAATTTTGTTTTGAGGCAAGCCGAATACGATCAATGTAGAGACCCCGAATGGGGCTTAAAAAAATGAGTCTAAAACTGTAAACTAGCGTTTAAACAAAATTGTCTCCCGTTATATGTTGGAAGCACAACATAGCTCTTTTTCGAATTCTGTAATCGACTGTCTACCAAAGGGAGCAACCAATAGGCGATTTTAGTACTTAAGATACCGACCCCAGCTCCCATAGCGATATCCGAGAACCAATGCTTGTCGTTGTACATCCGCAGATAACCGGTACCTGCTGCAACAGCATATCCTGCAATACCGTACCAAATTGACTCCTGTCTATATTCCTGCCAAAGCAGTTCGGCACCAACGAACGCAGTAGCAGCATGCCCCGAAGGAAAGGAATTATTCGCTGAACTATCAGGCCGCCATACGGGAATGGTGGATTTCATAATTTTCACGGTTGAAGTCATGATAATATTAGAAACCGCTGTCGTAAACAGGCGTTGTTTAAGGTTATGTTTGGCAGGCACCCCTACCGCGTCCAAAACAAATACTCCGGCAGTTCCAGCAAAGCGGGTGAAATCGTCCAACTTAATTTTTCGGCTAGTTCCTCTCGATACGCCGTCTCTAATGTCTTCATCTATCCCCTTTAAAAAAGGATTTCCTTTGGCAACGACACCATAGGTGATCAGTCCTACAGGAACAGCCAGTTCCTTGTAAGGAACTTTCTTAAAAAAATGAGATCCGCGGCTCGAATCCGACGGTTGTTCCGACAGAATTTGGGCAATTGAGGTAGCCGGTACTACAAAAAGTGAAACCAGGATACAATAAAAAACAAAGTATCTTTTGTAAGTGCTCATTTTATCCGTATTTATTTTATCGTGCGCAAAGATAATATTAAAATATCCAGTAAAAAAAGACAACGGGCATTGTCAACTCGGAAACTAAGCATCTTGCATCCACCTTCGTCAGAGGGTCAGCTTCCCTTATAGGTTGAATAGCCGTAGGGCGAAAGCGTAATCGGCACATGAAGATGTGTCTGCTCAAAAAGCGTAAACAAAAGTCCGCTGTTTCATGAATTGATGTGAACAGCGGGCTTTAGATTTAAAATTTATGTATGATCAAAGTCCTATCGTCACGCCATTGGCAATGACCGCATCTTTTTTCACAACAACAATCCCATCACAGATCATATGCGTATCAAAATCGCCATCATTCAAACCCGGTCCACCAATGATACGAACGTCATCTCCAATTCGGCAGTTCTTATCCAAGATTGCGTTTTCGATATAACAACGTTTACCTACACCTACCGGTGGTGGCTTTTGTGTATTTCCCAACTCCAATACTTCTTCCAACTGCTCATAGTAATCAGTTCCCATCATGTAGGTCGATTTAATAACCGTTCCTTCACCAATACGGGAACGTATCCCAATAACAGACCTCTCCAGTTTATCGCCATTTAAAATACATCCATCGGCAATTACCGTATTATTTAACGTTGTACCCGAAATTTTCGAAGGCGGGAGCATCCGCGCACGTGTATACACGGTTTCATTAAACAAATTGAAATCCGGAATATCATCTGTCAATCCAATATTGGCATCAAAAAATGATTTGATGGTCCCGATATCGGTCCAATACCCATCAAATTGATAGCTCAATACCCGAAGTGCTTCGATAGCATCAGGTATAATTTCTTTACCAAAATCCATCCCCGGGTTGGCGATCAAAAGGTTGCGCAATATGTTTTTCGAGAAAACATAAATGCCCATGGATGCCAAATAATGCCTTCCCTGTTTATGCAAAACCGCTGAAACCTCTGAGGTCCAATTTAATACTTCATCCTTATCGGGCTTTTCGACAAAAGCAGTAATCTCATTCGCTTCGTTCGCTTTTAAAATACCAAATCCCGTAGCATCTTTACCATTGACTGGTATCGTAGCGATGGTAACATCGCCTCCATTTTCAACATGGAAATCAATCAGCTTTGAATAATCCATTTGGTACAACTGATCACCAGACAATACAAGAATGTAGTCGTAATCGACATTAAGGAGATGCTTCTGCGTGCGCCTGACCGCATCAGCGGTACCCTCAAACCAACGATCGCCCTCATTGGTCTGCTCTGCAGCCAAGATGTCGACAAAGCCCTTACTGAAAATGCTGAAATTGTAAGAATTTTTGATGTGTGTGTTCAAAGAGGCTGAATTGAACTGCGTCAGTACGAAGATCTTATTATAGCCTGAATTCAAACAGTTCGAAATCGGAATATCGACCAAACGGTATTTTCCAGCTATTGGAACCGCTGGTTTCGAACGCTGTTGCGTCAATGGGAAAAGGCGCGACCCTCGACCTCCTCCCAATACAAGGGAAACTACTTTGTGTATCATACCTCAATCCATTAATTGGTTATAAAACTATTATCTTCAAGAACAGGAACCTGATCAGGTTTACGCTCGAGATCCTTTAAATTCAGGTTTAAGAATCCTTATTAAATTAGCAATTTTTCGGATAAGAAGCAAACAGCAATTTTGATCATTGATTCTTTTTACAATAAAGGTAATCCCCGAAAAACGAACAGAACCATTCTTAATTTTAACCGATTAAAAGACGATGATTACAAGTCCGTGTCTCCCGTAGATTTAATATCCAAATAGACCACTGAATAAAAAAAGGCAGTAGATATAACCAACAAGCAATAGATTAATACCTATTTGCGGATATTTCTTTTGCGTAAATAACCATAGGATCTCAATAAAGGCATAAATAGACAAGGGTGCCGCAAGACTGACTGTCATAAAATAGAGTAAATATCCTGCCCCCAAACCATCATTTTGTTGCTTAAGAATCAAATATGGGACAAGAAGTAGCAGGAAGGCGATACAAACCACAGAAAACCGGATAAAAAAATGTCGTCTCAATTTTCTATCTCCTTTAAGAGGTTTGTACACAAACATAGTTGATCCTGATATATAGACAGTTAACAGCACATAACCGATATAGTGATGCGCGCTCTCCAAACCATTCCAATCTTGGTTAGCATATGCAAGACCAACAATTAGAAATAAAACAATAAATAAGACTACTTTAATATAATTCATCTAAAAACACAGGGTACTTGCCCTACTAGAGTAATTGAACGCTATAAATTTTAATATCGTATGGAACGCAAGTGAATTACAACACTTTGCTCCTTTTCGATAGCTCCCAAAATTGAAATTAGATGATCAACTTCCGAGAGGATAGCTAAACGCAATTTTCATTGGAGAGAAGCACGCTATTGACCTAATATTTATGTAAATTGCTAAAGTATATAGAACAAAATAGCTATGGATTCTTCACTATTGGATGAAAACTATTGGGATGAACGTTATAAGACCCAATCGACAGGCTGGGATATTGGCTACGCATCCCCTGCAATCATCAACTATGCAGCGGGGTCTATTGCTAAAGATGCGGCAATTTTAATTCCCGGTTGTGGAAATGCTTACGAGGCGAAGGCTCTCCTTGCCATGGGGTTCAGTCAAATTACCTTACTTGATATCGCCCCAACACTCGTTGCAAAGGTAAAAAGGGAATTCGAAAATAACCCTAACATCCAAATTCTATGTCAAGATTTCTTCCAGCACCAGGGCCAGTACGACTATATAATTGAGCAAACCTTTTTTTGTGCACTGGATCCTTCATTACGCCCCAGCTATGTACAACAAATGCATACTTTGCTCAAGCCTCAGGGTATACTGATGGGTTTATTGTTCAAACGGGAATTTGCGCAGCAAGGCCCACCTTTCGGTGGAGATCAAACAGAATACCAACAATTATTCAAATCTAAATTTGACATTTTACACCTGGCAGATTCCACCAATAGTATTCCCCAAAGACAGGGAAATGAACTGTTTTTTGAGCTGCGCAAAAAATTGTCTACTTGTCCGGCATGACCCGATAAGTGGGATCTTCGACGATATTGACCTTCACAATGTCTGCTGCATCTTTTAGCAGTGAGCGACAATCCTCACTGAGATGCCACAATTCGATCTTTTTCCCTTGTGCGGCATAGCGTTCGGTAATTTTGTTAAGCGCATCCACAGCGGACATATCCACCACACGACTCTCCTTAAAATCTAAAATCACACGGTCAGGATCTTCCAAAACATCAAATTTTTCCAAGAAGTTAGCTGTCGAACCAAAGAAAAGGGGTCCATAAATTTCATAATGCTTGATGCCCTCGGCATCCAAATATTTTCTCGCTCGAATACGCTTCGCATTGTCCCAGGCAAATACAAGTGCGGATACCACGACACCAATCAGCACCGCAAGTGCCAAATTATGTAAAACCACTGTAATCGCTGCGACAAGAATACCAACAAAAATATCAGATTTCGGAAATTTATTGACAATACGCAAGCTCACCCATTGGAAGGTACCTATTGCCACCATCATCATCACACCGACCAGCGCGGCCATTGGTATCTGCTCAATGAAAGGAGCACCTACCAAAATAATCACTAAGATGGTCATGGCTCCAATAAAAGAAGAGAGCCTCGTGCGTGCACCAGCATTTAAATTGACCAATGTTTGAGCAACCATAGCACATCCACCCATTCCTCCAAAAAATCCATTGATTGCATTGGCTACCCCCTGCGCCATGGATTCGCGGTTTGCATTTCCTTTGCTCGCGGTTATTTCGTCCACCATATTTAGTGTCAAAAGCGATTCCACCAACCCTACTCCGGCCATCACCAACGAATACGGAAAAATCAGTTGCAATGTTTCCCAGCTCAGGGGTACATTGGGTAAATGTAAATGGGGTAATGTCCCACTGACAGAGGCTATATCTACTACTTTTTTGGTATCAATTCCTAAAAGAGAAACCAAGCCAAACACAACGAGAATAGCGACTAAAGAGGCCGGGACTGCCTTTGTGATTCGAGGAAATCCAATCACGATCAACATCGTCAGTAGAGTCAGTCCGCCCATGATGTATAAGGTACTTCCCGACATCCACTCCACCCCCGATCCTGTGTTCTCTTTAAATTGGACCACTTGCGCCATAAAAATAATGATGGCCAGTCCGTTTAAAAAACCGTACATCACAGGCTGCGGAATTAAGCGTACAAATTTCCCCCATTTAAAAAGTCCGACCAAAAATTGTAGAAGCCCCGCCAAGACGACAGCAGCAAAAAGATAATCAATACCGTGACTTGCCGCCAGGGCCATTAAAACAACCACTGTTGCACCAGCACCTCCAGAGACCATCCCTGGCCTGCCTCCCAAAATGGAAGTAGTCAAACCCATTAAAAATGCTGCGTAAAGTCCCGTAAAAGGCGGTAATCCAGCTAAAATAGCAAACGAAAGTGATTCCGGAATCATCGTCATCGCGACCGTTAATCCTGCAAACAACTCATTCTTAAGATTGATCGATTTTATATTGAATATTTCAAAGGTATTGTTCATTTCTAAATTACTTGAACAGGATAATTGCTGCAAAGGTACTAATCGCACAAACACTTTTATCCTATATTTGTTATTCTTTACAAATTTTATCGCAAAACAGTATGTTCATTTCGATCAAACAACGCATTAACCAACGTCACTATAGTCTCTTTATATTAATCTTTTGGGTGCTTGTCCAGCTCGGGAATATAGGGCCAAGTAAGGCAGCACTCCTTCCAGCAAGAGACTCTTTAATGAATTCAGACAGCCTATTTCGAGCGACATCAGTCGAAAAAAATCACTTGTTCCACCGCGAGCAGCCAAAACCATGGAACAATCATCGTATCAATGTAAAACAAACAGACAGTCTATTTGATTACCAAAAAAAGAACTTCTTAAGGGCGGGAATTGAGTGGTTCTCCATCCAGGCTATTCCTGCCTCGGTTAATTACTTCATTCGAAAAGATCCTGTTTCCCATATTTCCTTTAAAAACTTCTTTAGCCATTTAAAACTGTCTGCCTGGACCTGGGACGACAATCTTTTTGCAACGAATCAAATGGCGCACCCTTATCACGGTCAGTTTTATTTCAATTCCTTCCGATCCAACAACTATAGTTTTCTACAATCAACAGCTGCAACCGTAGCTGGTAGCTATATCTGGGAAACTGCAGGTGAAACCGAACCCCCATCCATCAATGATATCATCAACACAAGCTTTGGGGGTACTATTTTAGGTGAAATGACCCATAGACTATCGCATCATATTCTTTCACGACCAAGCCTAACTAAAGGACAACGTAATAAAAAAGAACTACTGGCCATGCTGATCAATCCGATAAACGGACTCAACCGATTGCTCGATGGGCGCTGGGGAGATAAGGTCAAGGGAGCTGTTATCGACAGTTCTTTAGTGCACACCGAAGTTGAATTGGGGCTAAGACGGTTTGATGCCAAAGAACATGACATCTTAAATAAAGGAAAGAATGACGTATATGCACGTATCAAACTGATTTACACCAACAATGATATAGACAAAAAGAAACCCTTTGATGACTTCTTCCTCAATTTGGAACTCGGATCAGATGATAGTTCCATTGTCAATGCGGTCAATGTCTATGCTTCGCTATATGGAAACCGTATTCTCTCCAATTTAACAGGACGCCACCGTGGTATCGTGTCTGCACATTTCGACTTTCTGCGCAATGAAGCTTTTTATTACGGATCCCAGAGCATCAATTACAATGTCTTTTCAAACTTCAATATTGGTAGCCGTACCAAGCTGACAACCATTCTTGGTGGTGGTCCGGTGGTATTGGCCGCTGTACCCGATCCCTACCTCCATTTTGGTGAAAGCCGTACATACGATTACGGACCCGGAGCTGATGTTAGGGCTTCGGCTACATTGAGCACATTAAACCGCTTTAAATTTGGTGTAGATTATCGTGGTGGATATTTTGTCACAATCAGTGGTAACAAATCCCACCATTTTCTTCATACGGCATCCACGAGTGCTTCAATGCGTATCTGGAAGAACTTTGGCGTCAACCTTTACTCTGGTTACTTTAGATTGGAAGGTCGTTATCAAGACCATAACAACGTAAACAAAGACTATCCTTTTGTCCGGATAGCCCTAGCCTACAACTCTGAATATTAGCTATAAAAAAAAGGCTTAACGCATTTGGTTAAGCCTTTCTCATCAATTTGTCCAATACTTCTTTAACGCTTCCTTTAAACGCGGGTCGTACCCGTATATATCCGGATAAGTAACAATTTTACCTTCGTCATCCAACCAGGTGGTATAATACGTGATATAAACTGGCATCTGCCGTTTTAGTGTTACCCAGCGAGACTTTGAAATGGAATCTGTCGTAATTTCTTTCGCAATTTTTTCGGCCTGTTTTTCATTATTGACAAGATAAGAAGCCAAATCCACAGGTTTTTCTACACGCACACAACCATGGCTGACCGCCCGGTTGCTTTGCCCAAACATTTGTTTTGCCGGCGTATCATGTAGATAAATAGAATAGGGATTCTCGAACAGGAACTTTACATTCCCCAATGAATTATCCGAACCGGGATTCTGTTTGAAACGAAAATTCTCCACAGAATCCGAATTCCAATTGACAGTGGTAGGATCCACTTGTTTACCTTTGTAATAAGCCACCATATTGCGCGACGCCAAATAGTTTGGATTATTCCGAACACTTGCCAATAATTCTTTCTTAACAATACTGCTTGGAATATTCCATACCGGATTAACTTGCATGGCATCCAACATCCCCTGCATCACAGGCGTTTCATGGTTCTCACCTTTCCGCGTATATGCCGGATTGTCTGTTTCACCCACACACACATTCATCAGTTGGCTTGTCTTCCCATCTTCCATGATATGTAAACGCTGTTCAGGTATGTTCACAAATACATATTTCTCCGGAAAAGCATCCCCCATCCAGCGCAATTTTTCCAATACCATTAACACCTGGCTTCGTTGTGCACTGTTTAGATTCCCATTTTCCAACAAATCTTGAAATCTAGTATAATATTGATTTTTAGGCTGTATATCGGCCAAGACGTTTCCGATTTTCACGCTGTCCAACAAGTTGATAACTTTGCCATAGCTCATACGTTTTTGAGGAACGAAATACCTTCCATAAAGGCGTTTGGGATTAACCACACCATATTTGATACTGCTGATATAAGCCACGAGTCCATCAGTGCTCAATAAGTCAAGCTTCGCCAATAAAGGATAAACTTCGGCAACATCTTTGCCCTTCAGTTTTCGAAGCGAAAACAACGTTTCCTTAATCGCAGCCGTATGGAAATAACTGGTCCGAATACCATGCTCTTCGCTTCGCTCGAAGTAAGTAATCATAGTATCGATACTACCATCAAAGAGATGTTCAGCAATTAAAGTCATCCCTTCAGTAGAATCGGATAATTCCTTCATCCAGCTCGGATTAACCAATTGGGATTTTTCCTTAGCATACACGTCACGGAAGACTTTTACGTAAGCAGCTGTGTCAAAATCCTTATAGGACTTATTTTCAAACTCCTTCGCCAGCACATCGCCATAAGTTGGAGGGTTATCTTTACAAGAAAAAAATACTACTGAAACAAATGAAATAAAAACTAAAAATC
The DNA here is from genome assembly GCF_002440385.1 of Sphingobacterium sp. UBA6317. Taxonomy (NCBI): domain Bacteria; kingdom Pseudomonadati; phylum Bacteroidota; class Sphingobacteriia; order Sphingobacteriales; family Sphingobacteriaceae; genus Sphingobacterium; species Sphingobacterium sp. UBA6317. The sequence continues at coordinate 64,430 of NZ_DJTD01000049.1, forward strand.
GTAACATATTACAAATCGTGAAAAAGAAATGGCTTCGCAATAATGAAGCCATTTTCTGGGGACAAAGATAAATAATTCTTATGGTCTAAAGAATCTTACCTGTCATTGAATCACTACAGAATCAATCACTGTATTTTTTCAGAAAATCTTCCAGCAATTCCACCATATCGGTATTGCCCAAAAAAGCTGCTGATCGTTGGTGCAAAGTTTTTGGCTCAATAGCTAGTATACGCTGCGATCCATTCGAAGCTTTACCCCCTGCCTGCTCAATGATGAAGGCAATTGGATTGCACTCATACATCAATCTCAGTTTCCCATTAGGGTGTGCAGAAGTCGTAGGATAAAGAAAAATGCCCCCTTTGAGGAGATTGCGGTGTATATCGGCGACCATTGAGCCGATATACCGTGACGCATAGGGGCGTTGCGTTGCACTGTCTTCCATTTGGCAATATTTGATATATTGCTTGACACCGTTTGGAAATTTGGAATAATTTCCCTCGTTAATTGAATAAATTTGGCCTGAAGCCGGAATTTTCATGTCGGGATGGGATAAACAAAACTCGCCGATCGATGGATCCAATGTGAATCCGTTTACGCCCTTTCCGGTTGTATACACCAACATGGTTGAACTACCATAGATCACATAACCTGCAGCGACCTGTTTCGTTCCATGTTGTAAAATATCATTGCTATTACAAGAAACACCCGTATCAGAAATTCGTCGATAAATGGAAAAAATAGTCCCCACAGATACGTTGACATCAATATTGCTTGAGCCATCCAGTGGGTCAATACACACAATATATTTGGCATTTTTGGAAACCCCTGACTGGATGTAAACTGGATTTTCATGCTCCTCTGAGGCAACTACACAGCATTCGCCCCCACTTTGAAGTGCTTTGATAAACTGTTCATCAGCGTAAACATCCAGTTTCTTTTGTCCCTCGCCCTGCACATTAACCTGTCCTGCATCGCCTAAAATATCAACCAATCCCGCTTTATTTACCTCTCTATTTACAATTTTTGCCGCAATTCCAATATCGCGCAAGAGTCTAGAAAGTTCCCCTTTGGCATATGGAAAATCGGCCTGTTTTTCAATGATAAATTGACCTAGTGTAGTTATACCACTCATAATATTGTTTTATTGGATATTTGTTGCACAAAGCTAAAAAAGTTAAACAAACTTTAGCAAACACATGCTACTCATATTTAGCATTTTAGCAGACTAAATACGCAATCGATTGCGCTAAGTTTTGAAAACTCTTCTTTGCTAAAACGATTATTAGCTATTAAAAAGATAATAAAAGGCGGAAAGCAGTGGATAAATTTCAAAGAGCGACGATTAGAAAAAAAACAATAAATGCTAAGTATTTGGTAATTTTGGCTAAATATTCTGATACAATGCAACAACTTATACAGCTCATCGAAAAGGAAAAATTGGGAAGCCAATTGGTAAAACAGCACACGTTGATCATAGACGATAAACAGGTCGTTCACGGCGCCCTATTCATGGTCCAAACCACAAAAAAAACATTTAAACTGATGATTCCAGCGCCTTTTCACGAAGCAGTTTTGAAAGAGCAGGTAACCATCAATACATTGATCAAACATCCCCAAGTAATGCTACTGGCTTAATCAAAGGGAAATTCTCCTATCCTAATACCTATCCCCAGAGCAAACAAAACATAGCTCGATTGTGTTTATCATAGCGTAATTTCGCTGTTTTTTTACACCATATTCTGTCTCCCGAAGACTATAAAGCTGGCTCGACCTAGAAAATGGGGGCAAATTGAAAGCATATTATCAACGGGAAATTTTACAAAAAAACCCGGTAAAAGTGTAAAAATCACCTCGATATAACTTTTAACTTTAGGCAACAAAGACAACGCTATGCAACACCGCTATACACTTTCAGGAATGTCCTGTGATGGATGTAAAACAACAATCGAACATGCATTGAACGAGCTACCTGGGGTTCATGCCGAGGTGACTTTAAACCCGCCAAGCATGACAATAACATCCCAGAAACACATTCCGTTACAGCAATTACAGGAAATAATATCCAAATTGGGGCCATATCAAATCGGCGAAGCACATCAGCATACTTCCGAGGTTCCCTCCGATCAATCCATGGAAGTTCCGCCTATTCATAGCGAACAGCAACACAATCATTCCGCTCAGTCAAATGCTACAATACATCAGTCACAAACATTAGCTACGCCCGACAAAGCACATGGTAATCCGTCTGCGGATAAATACTATTGCCCGATGCATTGTGAAGGCGACAAGCTCTATGACTCACCAGGAAACTGCCCCGTATGCGGCATGAACCTGGAAAAAGTCCCCATGTTAAAGACAGACCTTCAATATACTTGCCCAATGCATCCTGAGATTGTACAAGACCATCCCGGAAATTGCCCCATATGTGGTATGGACCTTGTGCCTATAGCCAATGGCAATAATGCGGACGACGATCATACCTATCGTAATCTTCGTATGAAACTATGGGTCTCTATCCTATTTACTGTCCCCATATTTATACTTTCCATGGGTGAAATGCTTGCGGGCAACCCGATCGGTAAAATCATTCCACCCAGCTGGTCGGGATGGATACAACTGGTTTTATCTTTACCGGTTGTTTTTTACACCTGTTGGTCTTTTTTTCAACGTGGCTGGGTATCTTTCAAAACCTGGCGCCTTAATATGTTTAGCCTGATTGCACTTGGTGCTGGTGCTGCGTTTGTCTATAGTTTGGTAGGTCTATTTTTTCCGCAGATCTTTCCTGACGAATTAAAAAATCACCATGGCTACATTGCGCTTTACTTCGAGTCCGTTACCGTCATTCTAACGCTGGTATTGTTAGGCCAGGTGATGGAGGCTAAAGCACATTCCAAAACCAATTCAGCGATCAAAGAACTGATCAAGCTGAGTCCTTCCGAAGCTACGCGCGTGGAAAATGGAATCGATAAAAAAATAGGCATAGATCAAATTCAACTTGGTGATATACTCAAAGTAAAACCCGGTGATAAAATTCCAGTCGACGGACAAATTACGGATGGCAACAGCAGCATCGATGAATCCATGCTGACGGGTGAACCTATTCCGGTAGAAAAGCAGGAAGGCGATCATGTCAGTTCAGGAACCATCAATGGCGACCGCAGTTTCCTCATGAAAGCAGAGCGTATTGGTTCGGACACACTCTTGGCTCAGATTATTCAACTTGTTAATGATGCCAGCAGAAGCAAGGCACCCATTCAACGGTTAACAGATAAAGTATCCGAGGTATTTGTTCCGATTGTCATTATCATTGCAATTTTGACATTTCTTACCTGGTGGCTCTGGGTTCCTTCTGCTTCCTTAGCGTTCGGCTTTGCCAATGCACTTGCCGTACTAATTGTTGCCTGCCCCTGTGCCTTGGGGCTCGCGACACCGATGTCCGTCATGGTTGGTGTCGGAAAAGGGGCCAAACATGGTATCCTGATCAAAGACGCAAGTGCGCTGGAAAAAATGAACCAGGTCGATGTGGTACTAACAGACAAAACCGGTACCATCACCGAAGGAAAACCCACCGTCGATGATATTCAACCAAACTCCTCCAGTAGCAAAGACGAAATATTGTCTTTGGCTGCCGCTTTAAATGCCAATAGCACACATCCTTTAGGTCATGCTATTATTGAAAGAGCAAAAAAAGAAAACAGTAAAACAGAAAATAAAGTTTCCGATTTCGAAAACGTAGCGGGACAAGGAATCAAAGGAAACATAAACGGAAACAGTATAGCACTTGGCAATCAATTGTTGATGCAGTCTATCGGTATAGCAGTTCCACACGATATGAAGCAGATGGCTGAAACCGCTCAATCCAATGGAAAAACGGTGTCTTTCCTCGCAAAAGATCAAACCTTATTGGGCTATTTTAGTATTTCAGATCAAATCAAGGCTTCATCGAAGCAGGCAATTCAATACCTCCAAAAACATCAAGTCGATGTAGTCATGCTGACTGGAGATAATGTCCATACGGCAAAGGCTGTGGCGGATCAAGTCGGCATTAAGCATTTCAAAGCCAATGCCTTGCCCAAAGATAAGTTGCAAGAGATTCATACATTACAGCAACAAGGTCATGTGGTCGCGATGGCCGGTGATGGTATCAATGATGCCCCTGCCCTTGCTCAAGCCGATATCGGCATTGCCATGGGTACGGGTACTGACGTTGCCATACAAAGTGCTTCTTTGACTTTGTTGAAAGGAGATCTTACTGGAATTGCCAAAGCAAAAGTACTGAGTCATAAATTGCTTCGTAACATTAAGGAAAACCTGGGTTTTGCTTTCGTCTATAATATACTCGGAATTCCATTGGCAGCCGGCCTGCTATATCCATCTTTCGGAATTCTCTTGTCACCCATGATAGCAGCTGCCGCAATGAGTTTTAGTTCCGTTTCGGTTATTTTGAATTCTTTGCGCTTAAATCGTGCAAAGATCGATATCGATTAAAAACAGATATTCCCTATATTCGCTGCTACAATAACGACATATAGCTTACAGTAACATGCGTAATATCTTTTTAATCTTAATTACGGTTATCATCACAGTTGTCTGTGTCAAGAATCCGCAATCGGTGCAGCTCAATTTTATCGGGGAATCGCAAGTGGCACTATGGAAGCTACTATTGGCCTTTTTTATTGCGGGAATTGTATTTGTATCTCTATTGAAAATCGGAAAAAAGAAACAGCGGGCGTATGAAGAGGAAGAAATAGACGAATCGGAAGAAGAAAACGATCACAAAAAACCTCAATTATCGGATGAAGATCGAGAATTCCTCTCCTAAAAGAAAAAATAAACCACTAAAAATGAAGCCCTAAACAGCTGTAGCGCATTTTTATGGCACAAATACTTGCGTGGAATAGGGATTAACCCTATCTTTGCATCACTTCAAACAAGGAACGGTAGTTCAAAAACAAAGAAGTAAGATTCCGTAGCTCAGCTGGTAGAGCAATACACTTTTAATGTATGGGTCCTGGGTTCGAATCCCAGCGGGATCACAAAAGAAAAGCTAATCGCAAGATTAGCTTTTTTTGTTTTAAAGCCATTAGGATTCGAAAGAAAGGTCGGCCGGATTCAATCCTTTCGAGGCTCAGCAATATTAAAAATCACTATTTCCATTGATTTTTTTACAGAGCTAATTTAATAGCTTGGTTAGGCACATTAAATAGCAAAACGGATGAAAAATTTTATTTTACTTCTTTTAACCTTTTTATGTATTCCTGCTCATGCCCAAGATAAATTAGCCTCAACAGATTTGGCGTATCCTGATTTAATTCCGACTCTCATGCAGAACAGCTTATATGGCTACTCTGACAAATCGCTAAACATTAAGATAAAAGCGCTTTTTGAAAATGCAGAATTATTCGAGGCTGATTACAATTTCCAACTTTTCCATGTGAATAATGCCGAGATCATTAAATATGGAACAGCAGACTATGCCTGGGTTCTATTCAATGGTGAGCGATACCGCATCGATAAAAAGGGTACACGAGTATATAAATACAATCCAACCGATTTTAAAACAGGTGAAACAACCATTTATCTGTATAAAAATTCAACTGTTTATTATAGCGACAACATAGATCAAAACACACTCTTTCAACACATCAGAGACAACCGGAACGGAAAACAACTATTTCCGGACGAGCAATCCATTCAGGAATTTCGAACAAAAAACAAGGAGTTGATTGAAGAAGGTGTTAAATTGGTTTTTCAGCCCAAACGAAAAGAAATACCCTACATAGATTTTACCAGTGAACGCACTTTACTGAAGGGAATAAAAAATAGCGAAACCAATCAGATCGTTGTTAAAGCAAAGTATGCGAATATCGAGGAACTTTATAATAATCCACTACGTGAACAGCAGTATCCGCTATTTATTGGCTATCGCGGTGACCTCGATAGGGAAATCTATGTCGGCTTAAATGGAACAGAGTATTACATCAAAGACTAGTGTAAAAATCATTAATTTCCAAGTTACAGTCCGTAAAGACACTATTGCAGCTGTCATTTCACTAACTTTGTTAATAAGACAGACCAGCATGTACAAAAACAATTGCCCCAGATGATAGAAAAACTACTCTTCGAAATGAATACTTATGCTGCGCTCAGTGCAGAAACAACAGACATTTTGAAAACTATCTTTCAGGTGAAGCAGTTCAAAAAAAATGAACATATTCTACGTGCTGGAGAATATGCCAAGTACTATTATTTTATCTGCAAAGGATTATTAGGCTATTATAAATTAGACGCTGATGGTAATACCATCTATAAAATGTTTTTTGAAGAAAATAGCTTTTGTGCTTCCACCGCCGCCATCATCACAGAAACACCGAGCGCGTTCAACATCGTTGCACTCGAAGATGTTGAGTTGATTCAGTATTCTGCCAAGGCTTTCCGTGAGCTTGTCCGGACAAAGCATGATTTAGTACTCTTTCAGATAGCCTACCTGGAAAAGAATTGGGTGGTCAAAAAAGAACCACTTGAAATCGATTTGAAATGGGAATCTGCGAAGGAACGTTACCTTGAACTTCATCAGAATCAAGTGCTTTTCAAACGCCTCAAACAGCATCATATCGCCTCCTATCTTGGTGTAACTCCCACGCAATTAAGCCGCATCCGTAAGGAATTAAAAGAATAATTCCATCAACATCTGTATACGTTTTTAAAGATTATACTCTTGAATTTTGCCTTATAAAGATAAAATTTTAAGCTATGAAAACAGTATACACCCTCCTATTTTCTGCCCTTAGCCTACCACTGGCGGCACAAAAAGTCGTTAAGACAAAAATCCATAGTGCCAAAATGGACAAAAACATTGAAACCATTATAATTACACCCGACATGCAAGACGGGATCAATTATAAAACAGTTTATATACTCCACGGTTATAGCGGCAACCCCACCCGCACAGTGCAAGAAGATATTCCCCACTTAATCCAAAAAGCAAAAACATTTCAGACTATTTATGTGCTCCCAAATGGCAACTTCAATTCTTGGTACGTAGATAGCCCCATCGATCCACATTCACAGTACAGCACCTTTATCGGAAATGAGCTAGTCAATTACATCGATCATCACTACCCGACGCAACAAAACCGAAATGCGCGCGGAATACTGGGCTGGAGTATGGGTGGCTACGGAGCATTGCACATCGGCATAGCCTACCCACAAACATTTTCGATCGTCGGAAGTTCATGCGGCGCACTTGATTTCGACCGCTTTGGACAAGCCTACCAGCAATATCAGGTAGACAAGGTATTGGGCGATTTCAAAAATCTGAACGATGTAGACCGCATCTACAGCAACGAAGATAAAATGAAGCACAATAAACAACGCTATATCCTCGATTGTGGAACGGAAGACCTGCAAATGCTGGAAATGAACCGGACATTCCACAAGCATCTGACCAACAAAAACATCGAGCATCTTTACATCGAATCAAAAGGCGGACACGATACTGCTTATTGGAGCAAATCACTATCACAACAGTTGGCTTTATTTCAAAACTACTTTCAACATGAAGGACTATAAATCGACACTCTATGTTGCTGCAGGCGCTTGCAGCTATGGACTCCTCGCAACGATCGTGAAATATGCAAACCATTTAGGGATACACACAAGTCTGTTGACCTTTCTGCAGTTTATGTTTGGTTTTCTCTTTTTGCTGGCCTTTAATCTGTTTTCAAAGCGTAGTGCAAAAGAACATAACGTTATCAAATTTTCATCAAAAATAAAACTGATGGTATGGGGCATTTCATTGGGCCTAACAACTACACTTTACTATCTCTCCATCCAATATATCTCGGTATCTGTTGGAATTATTTTACTGATGCAATCCATTTGGATAAGTTTGGTTGCAGAAGCAGTGCTGTTGAAAAAGTTTCCTTCAAAAGGCAAGATAACAGGAGTTATTATCGTTTTGCTCGGAACGACCTTAGCAACCAATCTATTCCAAAACAATAATGCGCTTGATTACAGAGGAATAATACTGGGGTTCGGAGCGGGAATAAGTTATGCGCTGGCAATTTATGCTTCAAGCACAGTGGAGAAAGAGCTGCCGAGTTCGGTACGAAGCCAATTCTTGGTTTTAGGCGGACTGCTGCTCATCGTCGCATTTTGGAACATGGATATTATTCGGTATATGCAAGTTAATGCAGTCCCCTGGGGATTTCTGATTGCCATTTTTGGAACGATCCTACCGCCTTTATTGTTTACAAAGGGAATCCCGAAAACTGGAATAGCGATGGGAAATATTATTTCAAGTCTGGAAATTCCTGTTTCAACCTTATCTGCCATGTTGGTTCTGCAGGAAGTTGTTTCAGGATTCCAATGGTTGGGCATACTCCTGATTTTAATGGCTGTCATCATAATTAATGTTGGTAAGTCGTAGTAGCCAGCCAATGACTAAATCTATTATATTGCCATAAGATCAGCCCCCAAACCGGAACTATGGTTGCAGCCATGTGGAGCATTTCAAATATATTAGAGGCTCCACCAGTTTGGATCAGAAAGGATGAAAACAATAGACTAATAGCAGCGGGCAATAAAACAAAGGATAGTGCCCGTGCAAGCCTACTGCTTCTGAATTGCTTATTTAAATTTAGAAAAATAGATATCGTACCAATCGCAATACAGAGTGTCACGAATGAAAGCAACAATTCTGTAAAAAAGGGCATGTAGCAACGTGCTCTTTTTGCCGCCTCATTATTTGCCTGAAGTATGGCTGTAAGGACAAAGGTCGTCGACACACTAAACCCTATAATTCGCAGAAAAATAAAACTTAGCTTTCTTTTCATCGGCACAATATTTTAAAATAAACAAAACCGCGAATAGGCCTGAACTTCTCGTCCCCTCCTATTTTCCCTTAATAAATTTCGACCAGGCCCCTTCCGAGCGCCTCAATTTCAAAACCGAATTCAAGGCTGACTTCTCACATAGCATAACTGCTAAACCCGCGTAACCTTTAAACGACAAGAATCTTTTTAAAGATGCAAATTAATCCTTGAAAGATAAATGCCAAAGCACTATTGGACGTGGTCCTGACGATGTTTGACGGATGGACCTTAATATTTGTCGGCATGCTACACCTGAATATTTTTTCATTTTTTTACTAAGGTTTATCCTTCCTGTTACGTATCTATCTAAAATTATACACCATGAGATTGACTGATGATATCAAACAACTAATCATAAAGTACATCGGCGACAACTTAACGTCGGATGAAAAGACCGATTTAAAGCTATGGTTGGACGAATCAGCAGAACACCGTATTTTTTTTGAAGACCTTTTAGATCGCGATGATTTTATCAACGATTTAAATCAATGGAGCCTACTCCAGGCCTCAGATACGATGGATTGGAACGAAAGGTTAAAGACAAAGACCCTAGAGACCATTCGAACCTCCGCCATTAAACCATCTCCTATAAGAAACCTAAAGCGTTTGCTACCCTACGCTGCAGCTTTAATAAGCCTAATTTTAGGTGGTCTGATGTATTTCATAGTGGTAAAAAAACAGGCTACACCGATCAGCGATCGAATGGTCTTAAATGATGTAGAAGCACAGAACAACAACGCTGAAATACGACTTTCGAATGGCAAAGTACTCCAGGTATCGAGTCAGAAAGGAGCCCTTGTTTCAGGAGATAAATTGACCTACGAAGACGGTACTGTTCTACAAAACGAATCTTTAAAAGAAGATCTGATGGCCACAGTTAATACCCCCGCCGGCACAATGCTGAAACTCCAATTGGAAGATGGCTCGGAAATTACACTCAATGCGAAAACAACACTCAAATACCCGCTTCATTTTGCAAAAAACAAACGTGTTGTTGAAGTTGACGGTGAAGCCTATTTCAAAATTGCAAAAAATAAAAAGGTTCCATTTCAGGTCGTTTCCAATGGACAGCTCATCGAAGTCACCGGTACCGAATTCAACGTAAACACCTATTCGAAATCCCAAAGTAGTACAACGCTTGTGGAGGGAAGCATCAATCTATCGGCGCAAGGGCAAACGTTACAGCTCAGACCCAACCAACAAGCGCTCTTAGCTTCGGGTCAACTATCCAAAAAAGTGGTCGATCCCGCTAATTACATCGCATGGCTCGACAATAAATTCTATTTTAATGAAACGGACCTTCATACTGCCCTACAATTGATCGGTCAATGGTATGACCTGCAAATCATCTACACGCAACCGATAAAAGAAACACTATTATATGGCGAAATTCAACGTACGAAAAGTCTATCGGCAGTCCTAAAAATTTTGGAACGCAGCCATATTAAATTTGAATTGATCCAAGAAAATGGCATCCGTAAACTCTTTGTTTCAAACTAACCAATTATCCATGAAATAACCCAAAAACAACAATTATGAGAAAACCAACCTAAGGAGACAAAACGAGATACTAAAAAAAGCCGACCAATGCTACGAACATTAATCGGCCATAATAGCGATCTCCATTTTTGACCGATTTACCCAATCAGTTTAACAATAGATTATATCCCTAATTCAACAAATTTATGAATTTTAAATTTCTTGTTCATAGAAATCGAATTGCTGTGAACATCCCCAAGCAATGGAAGACCAAAATGAAGCTGAGCGCATTTTTTACTCTTGCATGTGTTGTTAAGCTGTCTGCAGCCAGCTACGCACAATCAATCACGATTAACGCCAAAAAAATGTCATTGGTGCAGGTACTACGTACCATCCAAAAACAGAGTGGCGTCCCCTTTCTATTGAATGGTAAAGAACTTGCTGAACTAAAAGTTGAGGCGCAGGTTCGCAATATGCCTTTAGAAAAAGCTGTACCGATCCTCTTAAAAGTCCAACCTGTGGATTGGAGTTTTCAGGATAATATGCTTGTCGTAACGAAGTTAAAAACAAACCACCTAACGTATGACCTTCCAAGCAATTACGTCTTAGTGCAACAAAACCGCACCATCAAGGGAAATGTTCACGATAGCAAAGGAACCGCGCTCCAAGGTGCAACAATTATGATAAAAGGTTCGACAAAAGCAACTACTACAGATGCAAGTGGTAACTTTCAGATTGAAGCAAATAATAACGCCGTACTTGTCATTAAAATGATCGGCTACCAAACCAAGGAAATCCCGTTGGCCAACCAGCCCTACCTCAATATTGAACTTAGCCAGCATATCGACGCATTGGAGGAAGTCGTCGTCGTAGGCTACGGTACGACAAAAAAGAAAGAACTAATCGGTTCGGTTTCCCAAGTTGATGGGAAACAACTCGCCAAACGCTCCGTTCCCCAGCTTGCTCAGGCCCTCACTGGTCAAATGCCGGGCGTGACCGTCATACAGCGATCTGGCCAACCCGGGGCAGCAAACAATACGATACAGATTCGTGGTGTGGGATCATTCGGCGCCAGTACCGATGCACTTATTTTAGTTGATGGTATCCCCACCAATTCCTTTAATGATATTGATCCAAATGATGTTGCCTCGATATCGGTATTGAAAGACGCCTCCTCAGCAGCCATATATGGAGCTAGAGCCGCAAACGGCGTTATTCTGGTAACAACAAAAACAGGCGCAGCTGGCGGAAAATTAACGGTCAATTACAATGGTTATTATGGGATCCAAAAGCCAACAGCATTCCCCGAATTTGTCAACTCTTGGGAGTACGCTTCCTTACTCAACGAAACCACAAGTGGTGGCGGTGGTTATACGGCCGAAGAAATCCAAAAATTTAAGGATGGCTCAGATCCTGACAATTATCCCAATGCCAATTATATGGCAAGCTCATTTAAGTCGCAAGCAACACAAACAGGCCACAATTTAAATATATCCAATACCACAGATAAAATACAATACACCTTATCTGCTGGTTTTTTGAATCAAAAAGGTATTGTCATCAAAAACAATTTTGACAAATACAATGTCCGCCTCAATCTCATATCAAACCTCAATGACAAGCTCAAATTAACGACGCGGGTAGCAGCAATTCAGACCGAAACAGACGAACCGGCAGCACCGGCAACGCTCGACTTCTCCCGCATGACGGATATCATTTCTCAGGTGATTCGCTATCCCGCCATATACCCTATTCGGTTGAGCAACGGTGACTGGGGCGCAGGAAATAACCTGAAAGGGACACCCGTATCTTTCCTGGAGAGCGAATCCTTCTACAAAGAAAAAGTATCCAATATCTCGGGAAACGCAAGGCTCGATTGGAAACCGATTTCAGATCTGACCTTATCCGCTATTGGCGGGTATACGCAGACGAATGGCCGTACAAAACTTTTCAGAGCTTCGCAACGGATCAACAATTCCATAATTCTGGGCCCCTCAAATCTGAACCAAAGTGCGCCCTACGACACTTACAAAACTTTTCAAGCTTTAGCAGACTACACGAAGACTTTCGGGTCGCATAACCTGAAAATATTAGGTGGTTATTCTTTCGAAAAAGGCTACAGCGAAGGTTTAAGCGCTTACCGCCAGAATTTTCCCAGCAATGATCTTACCGAGTTAAATGTAGGTTCACCAGATGGGCAACAGAACGCTGGGACAGCCTCAGAGTGGGCATTAGAATCATTATTTGCACGCGTACAATATAATTATGCCAAGAAATACCTTGTCGAGGGTGTTGTTCGATACGATGGGTCATCCCGTTTTCCAACCGATAAAAAATATGCGACCTTCCCTTCGATTGCAGTAGGTTGGTTGCTGAGTGAAGAATCGTTTATAAAGGACCATTATAGTTGGATCGACGAATTGAAAATCAAAGGATCTTATGGGGTACTTGGAAACCAAAATATTGTCGGTAATATACAACAGCGCGTTGTCTCTAACTACCCATACCAGGATGTTTTAAATCCGGGTTATAATTACCCTTTTGGAAATACCATTTCTCCAGGGGTCGCCAGAACAACAATTGTTGACCCTACGCTACGGTGGGAATCAACCCGAACGGCAGATGCGGGCATGGAAGTGGCTTTATTTAAAAATTTATTGACATTCAGTAGTACATATTATAACCGATATACTTACGATATTTTGGTGAGCCCAGGTTCTAGTGTTTCCAAAGTTTTGGGGTTTGAAGTAGGCGTACAGAATTCTGGAAAACTTCGAAATAGTGGCTGGGAATTCACCTTGGGACATCAAAAGAAGTTGAACGAATTTTCGTATAATGTGAATCTAAACTTCTCTACCGTCAAAAATAGAGTCGTCGATTTGGGTGTCGGCAATATCAACCAGCCAAATGGCTTAGTTGGAAATGGTTCAACCCTATTTATCGGTTACCCCATACAGGCTTACTATGGCTACCAAGCCGATGGCCTATTTATCGATGCTGCTGATATTGCAAGCTGGGCCAATCAAACCAGCATCAACCCAAAGCCACAGCCAGGCGATATCCGATACAAAGACATTAGTGGCCCCGACGGCATACCTGATGGAAAAGTAGATGCCACATATGACCGAACTGTGATCGGATCACGTATCCCCAAATACACCTACGGGATGAATATCGGGATGAGCTATAAAGGTTTTGACTTAGGAATACTTCTTCAAGGTGTAAGTGGTGTTAAAGGCTTATTGGACAATTATGCTGGATTTGCGTTGACACAAAACGGCAATATCCAACGCTGGCAAGCTGATGGCAGATGGACAGCAGCAAATCCCGACCGCAATGCGGTTTACCCAAGAATTGAACAATTGCCAAGCACAGGTACTCCCAATACACTGCTGTCAGACTACTGGCTTTTGGATGCGAGCTACTTACGCCTCAAAAATATGCAATTAGGCTATACCATTCCCAAGAACACCCTTGCAAAATGGAAATTGTCAGGCCTGCGGATCTATGCAAACGCCGAAAACCTATTTACCAAAAGCAATTATAGAAAAGGCTGGGATCCGGAAATCAATTCAAGCGGCGCCTACTACCCTATTATGCGCAATTTTACATTTGGGGTTAACCTTAGTTTTTAACCGATCGATAAAAAACCATGATACATAGCACACACAGACATATAAAATTGGCCCTATGCATTCTTCTTGCATCAAGCCTGAGCATCAGCTGCAAAAAACAGCTGGAAACCAATCCGCTTGATAAATTTGCAAACGAGACTTTTTGGACCAGTGAAACGAATGCGCAATCAGCGCTGACAGGATTATACAAAGCAGAAATCCAAATGAACTCCCTCGCCGAATTCAGCCCCACAGACTGGTGGTCCTATAACGGGCTACTTTATCTGGAGTTTGCTTCGGACAATGCCTACGATAGACGTGGTGATAATTCGGTTTTCAACAAGCTATCCGATGGAACATTAACGAGCAATAACGGCAACTTAGACAATTATTGGCAGTATACCTATAAGAAAATCGCCCGTGCAAATTATTTCCTTGAAAATATTGATAAGACGCCGATTTCAGCTGAACTACTCGCTCGTTTCAAGGCAGAAGCGCGCTTTATACGTGCCTGTCAATATTTCTACCTCTCTCAATACTGGGGTGACGCTCCCTTGGTGACCAAAACCTTAACACCCAATGAGGCAAACCAGGTATCCAAAGCAAAAAAACAGGAATTGGTTACTTTTGTTGAACGTGAATTACAGGAAGCGGCAAACGACTTACCGAGTTATGGCAAATTGACTGCCGCAGAACGGGGCCGCGCAAGCAAACAGGCAGCCCTCGCTTTCCTGGGACGCATCCAACTGGCCGAAAAAGCCTACGCCGACGCGATCAAAAGTTATGAGCAGATCATCAATGCCAATGAAAACAGCATTGATCCCAACTATTCAGGCTTATTTAATGGAACCAACGAAACGAGCAAAGAGATTATTTTTGCCACGCAGTATCTTGTTGATCTCGCTGGAAACGGTATGTTCCAACACAATTTTCCCGCAGTCGCCGGCGGTTGGCATCTCCATTGCCCGCTTGGTAGCCTTGTAGAGAGCTATGGTTTCACCGATGGAACGGCATTTTCGTACGATGATGCGCGATATAATGCGCAAGACATCAGCAAAAACCGGGATCCGCGTTTAGCCTTCACGGTGATAACAAATGGAGACCGCTTTAAAAATTTAAAATACACCTCACATCCAGATTCCACATTGTCTATTGATCAATTGACAACAACAAAACAGGCAACACGCACGGGCTACGGATTGCGCAAGTTCAACGACGAAGGCTTTAGTGGAAACTTACAAAACTCTGGAGCCGATGTTCCTATTATACGCTACGCCGAAGTCCTCCTGAGTTACCTTGAAGCCAAACTCGAAAATGGTGATCCTATTACAAGCGACCTACTGGACAAAACTATCAACGCTGTCAGAAAAAGAAGCAGCGTTAATATGCCAGCCATCACCGTCCAAAGCAGTAGCGCACTGCGTTCGACCTTACGTAACGAAAGACGTGTCGAACTTGCACTGGAAGGACTCCGTTATTGGGATTTATTACGTTGGGGTATCGCAAAAGATGTACTAAAGGGCGATTTCTATGGGGCACCATTCCCAGGGGCGAAAAATCTCCGCATAAAAGCAGGTGGAAACAAAGATCCTTATAGCCGATGGTACGTAACCAGTAAGGCCTTCCGAGCTGGCCAAGATGAACATTGGCCAATTCCACAGAATGAAATTAATATCAATCCAGATTTAAAATAGTACCTTGGGTATCGTCAATTGTCAAACGATACCCTTTAAACAAAATTCAACGTATATGAAGAAGCCACTATCTCTAGCGTTATTACTCTCCGCGAGCCTTTTTGTTACGCTACCCACCGTTAGTTTTGCCCAAAAGGCAAGTAAACCGAATGTCATCTATATTTATGCGGATGATCTTGGTTTCGGTGATTTAAGTAGCTATGGTGCCAAACAAATCGAGACACCCAACCTGGATAAGCTCGCCCGGAACGGCGTCCGATTTACCAATGCACATAGTACATCGGCAACTTGCACCCCTTCCCGTTTTGCATTGATGACCGGGACGTATCCATGGCGCCAGGAAGGTACAGGCATTCTGCCAGGCGATGCCAAGCTAATCGTTCCTACGGATAAAATTACATTACCCAAAGTATTTAAACATGCCGGCTATGCTACTGCCATTGTTGGCAAATGGCATATGGGACTCGGAAATCAGGTCCAAAAAGACTGGAATGCCCCCATTAAACCCGGGCCTAATGATGTAGGTTTTGACTATTCATTCATTTTTCCTGCAACAGCAGATCGCGTCCCAACAGTGTTTCTTGAAAATGATCAAGTTGTGGCCGCTGAAGCCAATGATCCAATTCTGGTGGACTATGAAAAGAAAATTGGGAACGACCCTACGGGCAAAGAACACCCCGAACTGCTCAAAATGCATTCTTCACCGGGTCAGGGCCACAATCAGACTATCGTCAACGGTATCGGAAGAATCGGCTACATGAGCGGCGGAACACGTGCCAGGTGGGTGGATGAAGAAGTTTCCACAACATTTCTCCACAAAGCCCAGGACTTTATTTCCCAACATCAAAACAAACCGTTCTTTCTCTATTTCTGCTTGACAGAACCACATGTCCCACGTATGCCCGCAACACAATTTAAAGGGAAAAGCAAACTCGGCTACCGCGGCGATGCTATTCTGCAGTTGGATTGGACCGTCGGACAAATTCAACAGCAGTTGCAGCTCTTGGGACTTGACAAAAACACGATTATAATTTTCAGTAGCGACAACGGGCCCGTTCTCGACGACGGCTATATGGATGGAGCTGTGGCCCAACAAAATGGCCATCTACCCGCAGGCCCACTACGCGGTGGCAAATATAGCATCTTCGAAGGCGGAACGCGCGTGCCCTTTATCGTGAGCGGCAAAGGTGTTGCACAGGGGAAAGTTTCCAATGCTTTGATCAGCCAAATAGATCTGTTGGCAACAAGTGCCCAATTATTGGATGTTCCACTAAAAGCAGATGAAGCAAAAGACAGCGCCCCACTCTTGAAAACCTTAACCGGTCAAGATAATAAGGGACGTAGCAGTATGGTACAGCATGCGCAGACACTGGCTATCGTAAAGGACGAATGGAAATATATTGCACCCAGCAAAGGTGCCCCCTACATGAAACTAACCGATACTGAAACAGGAAGTCTTCCGGAAGATCAGTTATACGATCTCAAAAATGATATCGGCGAAAAGAATAATGTGGCTTCAAAATATCCAGAAAAGGTCGCTGAACTCAAGCAGTTATTGGAAGGAGAACGTAAAAAATGAAAATAAAAGCTGGACTCGCCCTCATCCTCCTTGGATGGGGGACTCTTTTTGCACAACAAAAGAAAAAGCAACAAAAATTGCCCAATATTATATTTTTTTATGCGGACGATTTAGGTTATGCCGAAACGGAGCCCTATGGACAGCGATTGATCAAAACACCCCATATCCAACAGCTGGCACGTGAAGGTCTACGTTTTATAAACCACTATACAAGTACGCCTGTCTGTGCCCCCGCCCGCTGCATGTTATTGACGGGCAAGCATGGTGGCCAATCCTATATTCGTGGAAATTATGAATTGGGCGGTTTTGCAGATAGTCTCGAAGCTGGCCAGATGCCACTTCCTGAAGGAACGTATACCATGGCTCACCTATTTAAAAAAGCCGGCTATCAGACCGCAGCCATTGGAAAGTGGGGACTTGGGATGAATAACTCCACCGGAAGCCCCAACAAACAGGGATTTGATTATTTTTTTGGCTACCTGGACCAAAAACAGGCCCACAATTACTACCCAACCCATCTTTGGGAAAATGAAACAAAATATCCCCTTCAAAACAAGGAAAAATTTGTACATACTCCTTTAGATTCCAGTAAGGCCACGGCAGAGGACTTCAAGCAGTTTGACGGTAAGGAATATGCACCTGAACTAATGACAGCGAAAGCGCTGGCTTTTATCGACAAAAACCGAAGTAAACCTTTTTTCTTATACCTTCCTTATACTTTGCCGCACTTATCACTACAAGTTCCCCAGGAATATGTGGATAAATATAAGGACCTCTTCCAGGACAAACCGTATTACGGACAGGACGGCTATACCGCTACCCCCTATCCAAGAGCGACCTATGCGGGTATGATCACCTATCTGGATGACCAAGTCGGTACGATTATGAAACATATCAAATCATTGGGAATAGATGACAATACCATTATTCTGTTTTCCAGTGACAACGGAACTGGTTTTAATGGGGGCATAGATTATCGCTTTTTCCGCAGTGTCGATTCGCTTAGGGGATTAAAAATGGATGTTTTTGAAGGTGGTATCAAAGTTCCGTTAATTGTCAGGTGGCCAAACCATATCAAAGCCAATGCTGAAACGGACCTTATCTCGGCCCAATATGACCTCATGGCAACCTTCGCACAGCTGGTTCAACAAAGCCCCGGACACAGCAATGGGCTCTCCCTCCTTCCAACCTGGCTGGGTCAGAAGAATCAACAGAAACATCAATACCTCTATTTCGAATATCCAGAAAAGGGCGGCCAGCTCGCCATACGCGAAGGACGTTGGAAGGCCGTCAAACTCGATCTGAAGAAAAACCCCAAAGCAAAATGGCAATTGTTTGATTTAACGACAGACCCTTGGGAAGAAAATGATTTAGCTGCACAATACCCACAAATGCTGCGACATTTTGATGAAATTGTTCAGCATGAACACCGACCTGCCCATATTCAGGAATGGGAAATTGTAGCGAATAAGATGATTAAAAAATAAATCGATTTCTTTCTTCATTTTTTTATCTTAAAAAACTTGGGTTGTCCGGATTGAATCATGACAACCCAAGTTTTTTATGTAATTTAGCACAGCAATCCACAGCTGGAGTCTAATGTGAATGTACCTATTGAATGACGTATCGACCATAGAGGAGTACAACATATTCCGAAGGCCAACGTAAAAGGATCAATAACCAAGTATGCGGCAAATAGAATCATACATCAATACACTAAAAGAAGGTGATGAAATGGCTTTATGCTTTTTTATGGATCATTTTGGTCATTCGTTACGCTATTTTGCCTTTTCCTACCTCCGCAACAAAACCGACGCCGAAGAAATTGTCTCCGATGTTTTTGTTAAGTTATGGAATAATCGACAAAAGGTAGAGAATTATGAAAGCCTGAAAGCCTTTCTTTTTATCGCTACTAAAAATGCCTGTATCGATATGCAAAGAACGACGCAATTCAAAATACGGAAAGAGGAGCTCGATATTCTTCAGCATATGTCGGTTCCGGAAGACGATGTACTCAAGAAAATATTCCGTACGGAACTCACCGAATTGCTGCTTGCTGAAATAAATTTGCTCCCCAGACAGCAGGCTCAGATCTTCAAGCTCAGCTTTTTGGACGGCTTGAATACCGAAGAAATTTGTGAAACATTAAACACAACCGCATCGACCGTCTATTATGCAAGGTCTAAGGCATTATACGCATTAAAAGAAAGGTTCAAATCTAAAAAATTTGAATACCTCAGTGTTCTTATGCTATCTGTATGGTATGCCTTCAAAGGATAATTAACTCCCTTCAATTTCCCGCATCCGACCCCTAGATAGACCAATAGGCTATTCACACAGCATCCCCCCTAAGGTTAACCACCTTCAGGCAATACTTGCCCTCCAACCTTGGAACGGTTTAAAAAATACAAACAGCTGTTTATCAGTAAACTAAGAAAGCAATAATTTTAAAAAACTAGAAACAAAAAAAAGCTTAGCATTCGGTCGGGCGACCTGCTAAGCTTTTATAAATACCTCTTTGTAAGAGGCAATCAACCTAAACCTAGGACAAAGATAGTGCTTCAAATGATATAAACAAAAATTTTGTTATATTTTTTTTCAACTCCCATAAATTTGTTTTAGCATAGCAATCACAAAAGGAATAGTAAGTGTACAATGTACACTACAATCTTTTTGCATTTTTCAACAAGCTTTTTTTTTGGTAGCTTCGCTCAGCGCCTCCCAACCACAGTATTTAACTCGTGCATTATTTAAATTTACTATGTAATAAGGGAGCACTCCTTTGCTTCGTTTTATCAAGCACTCTTATTCTTTACAGGTTCAATTGGATGCATAAACAGGGTCCGAAATGATGGATTGCCCTTTTTAAAGATCCTTTTAACAATCGCTATAACGATCCTGCTAGTTTGAACATCAAGTCCAGTTTCAACTAGCATTCGCCTGACTTATCGCGACAGTATTTGTGCGACCTTAACAATCATATTTCATTTTTTTATTTAGTAACTTTGGAAACAATCAAAAATAAAATAACATGTTTACTGGAATCATAGAAACCTTAGGAAAAATAGAAAATATCGAACAGGAGAAAAGTAATATCCATTTTTACGTCAGTTCTGCTATTTCCAATGAACTTAAAATAGACCAAAGCGTTAGTCATAATGGCGTTTGTCTTACTGTAGTAGGATTAAACAATGATCTCCATAAAGTGACAGCAATTGACGAAACGCTACAGAAGACAAATCTGGCTCAGTTAAAGGTGGGCGATCTGATCAATCTGGAACGCTGTACTTTGGCAGGCGGAAGATTTGATGGACATATCGTTCAGGGACATGTAGATCAGACTGCGCGTTGTATCCAAAAGAAAGATGAAAATGGTAGTTTTATTTTCACCTTTCAATATGATGTTTCCAAACAAAATATCACCGTAGAAAAAGGATCCATTACCGTAAATGGTATCAGCTTGACAGTAGTCGATTCTAAAGACGATCAGTTCTCCGTTGCCATCATTCCATATACGTTAGAGCATACCAACTTGCAGCAGGTTGAAGTGGGGAGCACAGTCAACTTGGAGTTTGATATCATCGGGAAATATGTCACGAAGATAATGGCTTTGCGCGCTTAAAAAATTCACTGTTCTTCCTTGGGTTTAAAGGTAATCCAAGGAAGTTCATCCTTACACGCTTTATTCCGGGTCCTAACTGTATACTTGATTTATTCCAAATAGTGCCCCTGACGGATCAGTAATGCGCGATATTTATTGAATACACTCGATTTGGAAACAAAGCCCATATATTTATTTTCGTCCCCTAAAACTGGAAGTATCCACGTATCGTCCTTATTCATTTTAGCCATCACGATTTCCATGTTTTCGTTGATCCCAACGGTATCATTTGGCTTCTGCGCTAATTTCTCAAAGGTGGTATCTCCCCCATCCACTTCGCCCAATAAGACTGAAAATAGAAACTCACTATAAAGAAGTCCCATAAATTTGCCCTCATAATCAACCACGGGAAAGATATTGCGTTTACTATGGATGATGTCTGTTTGTCGACCTTTTGGTGTTTCGTCAGGGCGTAAGATCACAAAATTAGTTTCCAATACATATTTAATCCGCATCATACTTAACACGGATCGATCCTTATCTTCATAAGAAATCAGATCGCCAGACTCGGCCAATACCTTGGTGTAAATGGAATGCTTTAGCACGGCTCGATTAATCAAATAAGAAATGGAACAAACCAACATCAATGGAACCATTAACGTATAACCTCCGGTCACTTCAGCAATCAAAAATATGCCCGTCAACGGCGCATGCATAATGCCGCTCAACGCACCGGCCATCCCCGCAACCACAAAATTTGGCACATTTAACTCGGCTATTCCGGTTAAGTTTACACCATACGAAAATGCAAATCCTAATAATCCGCCCATGACTAAACTTGGTCCAAATACACCACCATTTCCACCGCCATTTAAAGTAAATAATGCGGCAAGGGACTTTCCAAATAAAGTCAATATCGTATAACCCAGGACGACTAATCCCATATCTTTATAGTCTGAAAACAAACTGTTCTTAACAATCGAGTTAAACTGACCATTCAGAATCTGCTGAATGGTAATATAGCCCTCGCCATACAGTGCCGGGAATACAAAAATCATCAGACCTAAAGCAATTCCACTGACCCAGACTTTATTATAGGGATTCTTAATCTTAGAAAACCATTTACCCACACTTCTGGAAACACGTGCAAAGTAAATCGTATAAAGCCCAATCAACACGGCCAACAAGAGGTAAAATATTAAGGCCGAAACCTGCCAGTCGGAATTGAATGTACTGAATAAGGGTTCATTATAAAGCACACGAGAGACAACAGAAGCTAATGCTGATGAGATCAGCAAAGGAATGAACACGGGAATTGAAAATTCTGGAAGCAAAATCTCGATGGCAAAGATCATTCCGGCCAAAGGGCTGTTGAATGCACCTGAAATTCCTGCTGCTGCACCGCAAGCCAATAACATGGTAACTTCCTTATACTGCAGTCCAAAAAAACGGGCGATATTAGAACCGATAGAAGACCCGCCCAAAGCAACTGGTGCTTCCAAACCACAGGAACCGCCAAAGCCAACGGTTATAGCTGAGGTCACTACCTGAGAATAAATATTACTGGGATCCAATCGGCTGCCTTTCCGACTGATGGCATAGATAATGGGTGTAATCCCATGTTCCATCTTCTTCCCTTTTAGAAATTTGCGAACAAAAAACACGCTGAGCAATATTCCGATCAATGGAAAAATTAAGTAAACTGAGTATTTTACTTTCCAGTCGATATCATCTTGTATTGTCGTTGCAATAAAATGGGTTAATCTTTTCAGTACAGATGCCATAATACCACCGACAATTCCAACCAAAAATGCGAGTATAATGATAAAGTTCCGATTTGAAACTTTCTTCATCCGCCATTGATTGATCTGGTCTATTTTTTTAAAAAAACGTCTTTTGAGGTTTCCCATATCGTTCTATTGAAAGCTCAACACTTCCTTCTTCTTTTTTGTTTTGAATTTATCGGGTACTACGGCCAATATTTCTCTTTCCAGCGTCTGGATGGCCTGTCTCTTCACATAGTTCTGTGTGGTCACCAATGATATCTCACGTACCGGTTCTGGTGATTTGAAATAACGGATACGATCCAATTGTTCGTCGGAATAATCCCAAATCGACAATTCAGGCAATATGGTGATGCCATCGTTGATATCGACCATACGTTTTAAGGTCTCTACGCTACCGGTGTTATATTCAAATCTTCCCGTAAGATCTTGATTGTGCTTGTGGTGACAAATATTAAGTACCTGCCCACGCATACAATGCCCCTCATTGAGCAACCAAAGTTTATCATCGGCAATATCATCGCCACTCAGTATTTTTTTCGGAAACAGGGGGCTATTGACGGATATATAGGCGACAAAATTTTCGTAAAATAAGGGCGACTCCAAAATCCCAGGGTCATTTAAAGGAGTAGATAGCACACCACAGTCCAAAAGTCCGACCTTCAATTCATGCACAATCCGTTCTGTCGTGTATTCCCATATCTGCAATTGTAGCTTTGGATATTTTTCCATAAATGTGGTCAGCACATTCGGAAGTAAATATGGTGCGATTGTCGGGATAACACCGACCCTTAGCGTGCCCTCAATTTCCCCTTTTTTATCCTGTACAATCTCATTGATTTTTCGGCTTTCCGTCAATACCATTCGAGCTTGAAGAATAATTTTCTCGCCGATTTCTGTAGGAACAACAGGCTGACGGCTCCGGTCAAAGATTTTTGCCCCTAAAGACTCTTCAAGTTTTTGTATTTGCATGCTCAACGTAGGTTGCGTGACAAAACATTTTTCTGCAGCTGCAACAAAACTTCGGTAGGTATCAACAGCTATAATATATTCCAATTGGATTAAGGTCATCTTACTATCTTTAAAGCACAAAATTACGATTCCTGTCGTAAACCAATGTCAAATCCTTTACAATTAAAGTCAACAGGGGTATTTGGCCTGCTTATTATACAATAAATACCTTGCCAAAAAGATCCTGTATATCCACTATTGTTACATTAGTTCACATAAAAAATCGATTTCATCGAAATGCTTTTCTTAAATTTGGAGATTTACAACAGTTGATAGTTAAAATCCTATGAAGTTTATAAATCGTACGACAATTGCACTAGCTTTATTCTTAACCATGGCAAACAGTCCTTATAGCAAGGCAAATCCTGATGAGGGAATGTTTCCATTGAGCGAATTAAATAGAGCTGGATTGAAGAAAGCCGGATTAAAGATCAGTGAGAGAGACATCTACAATCCTGGCCAGGTCGGACTGGTAGATGCCCTGGTTCAAGTTAGTGGATGTACTGGATCGTTTGTCTCAAACCGTGGTCTGATTATTACCAATCATCATTGTGCTTTTTCTGCCGTTCAACTTGCGAGTACAGCAATCAACAATTACCTAAAAAACGGTTTTGTCGCACAAAATCAAGAGCAGGAAATTGAGGCAAAAGGATTAAAAATAAGAATTACCGATTCTTATGAGGATGTTTCCGCTAAAATATTAAATGCTGTCGCTAACATCAGCGATCCAGTGGAGCGTATCAATACGATCAAACGTAAACAACAAGAACTGGTTAAACAAGCTGAAAAGGAAGATCCAACGATTAAAGCTGAAGTATCGGAAATGTTTATCGGCAAAAGTTATGTCCTATTCCGTTATAAAACAATTGAAGACGTTCGTTTAGTTTATATTCCACGTCAAAACATCGGAGAATTTGGTGGAGAGACCGATAACTGGGTATGGCCACGCCACACGGGAGATTATTCTTTTCTGAGAGCTTATGTCGGCAAAAACGGAAAATCTGCACCTTATTCTAAAGATAACGTTCCTTACCAGCCCAAAAAACACCTTAAAGTCAATCCAAATGGGGTACGGGAAAATGATTTCACCTTTATCCTTGGTTATCCCGGAAAAACATTCCGACACAGACCAGCACAATATATTCAATATCAACAGGAATATCTTTTGCCTTACGTATCCAACCTGTATGATTTCCAAAATAAACAGATGGAGGAAGCAGGAAAAGACAATACCGATATCGCCTTGTCCTTGGCAACACGCATAAAACGTAATGCGAATGTATTGAAAAACTATCGTGGTAAACTCAAGGGCTTACGAGGAATCGACTTGCTATCGACAAAAAAACAAGAAGACGAAGCACTGGCAGCGTTTATCTTAAGTAAACCCGAATTGAAAAACAAATATGGAAGTCTACTCGCTGATATTGATGCCTATTATCAGCTCAGTGATCAAGATGCCCTTAAGGAACTTTGGATCAACAATATTTACAACAGCACAAGCTTATTGAAAGTAGCTCGCGACCTAAACGTTCTGAAAACCAACTTAGCCAAGGAAAAATCATCCCAGGTGGCCAAACAGCTTTTCGATTTAAATATTGAAAAGTTAAAAACAGCACTTAAAGAAACTTACGAAAGCTACAATAAGCAAGCTGATCAGCGTATTTTCTCCCGAATGTTGGAAGATGCCATTGCATTCCAAGGTAAAAATCAATTGGCCTCCATTCAGAAATTGCAATTTAATACGGCTACTGCACAAGAATTTGCAACAGAGATTATTCAGAACAGTAAACTTGGCGATCAAAATTACATACTAAATACTGTCTTGGCCAATGCCGATGCACTTCAGAAATTTGACGACAAATTATTGGATTTCCAGGGCAAATTGAACAATGATATTGTCCAGTTCGCTGCTGAACAAAAAAGACGTGAAGGGGTACTGAACAAATTAATGGGCGATTATGTCGCCGTTAAGGAAATTTTCCAGGCCAAGAACTTTATTCCTGATGCAAATTCAACCTTACGTCTGACTTACGGGCACATCAAAGGCTACTCGCCTGCTGACGCAACCTATATGAAACCGTTTACAACAATCGAAGGGATTATTCAAAAAGGAAATCTTGGTTTAGCAGAATTTGACTATCCACAAGAAATCAAGACAGCTTACCTCAACAAAAATTTTGGTCCGTATCTTCAAAAGGATCTGGGATCCGTACCGGTCAATATCCTATATGATATGGATACCACAGGTGGAAATTCAGGATCTCCAATTATGAATGCCAATGGTGAATTAATCGGTGTAAATTTTGATCGTGCTTACGACGCAACAATTAATGATTTCGCTTGGAACGAGAGTTACAGCAGATCCATCGGAGTCGACATTCGTTATGTCCTCTGGGTTGCCGATAAAATTGACAACGCGCATTTTATCCTGAAAGAAATGGGTATCTAATCTGGTCTAAAACAAGGCGCAAGAAAGCCGCTGCATCGAGAGATGCAGCGGCTTTTTTTTGTTCACCACGCTATTTCCGATTCGCCCGGCGGCGTGCCACTGCGAACGAAGAATTCACCGTAAATCAGAACCTATTCATCTAACTCAGAATAGCTTCGCGTACTATTTTGCCCCTTGGAGCAAAGAAGAGAAAACAGTCTTCAAACGCAACAAGCCTGTTGTCAATACCTCCCTCGAACAAGCAATGTTGAGGCGAATAAAGTCATCACTCCCCTTCCCGTACATCGCACCTACATTCACCTGCACATGCGCTTCATCCAATAAGAGCTTTCCCAATTTTCGACTTGAAATCCCCAAAGCGGCGCAATCTACCCATACCAGATAAGTACCCTCCAAAGGAAGCACATGCAAAGCAGGCAGATGTTCGTTCATAAAGCCTTTCAAATACAGATAATTTGCATGGATGTAGCTTAAAGCCTGATCCAACCATTCCCCGCCCCACTCATACGCAGCGATCAAGCCCGTAATGGCAAAGGGGCTAATGCTACTGATCTCATTAGCTAAGAAAGCCTGTTGCACCTTCCTCTTGAGTTCAGGATCGGCCACGAGGACTGTAGCGACCTGCAATCCCGCCAAATTAAAGGTTTTACTCGGTGCTACACAGGTAATCGAATTCGCCAAAAAGGCTGCACTGATACTTCCAAAAGGAATATGTGTATAGCCTTCAAATACCAGATCGCAGTGAATTTCATCCGAAATGACTAAAACTTGGTGTCGCAAACAGATTTCACCAAGACGTTCAAGCTCAGCTCGGGTCCAAACTCGCCCAGCCGGGTTATGTGGGCTACATAAAATAAATAACTTGACTTTCGGATCACTTGCTTTATGCTCAAAATCCTCAAAATCGATCGTATACTCGCCATTACGATAAATCAGGTCATTGGAAACCACCTGGGCTTGATTGCGTTCTATGGAAGAAAAAAAACAATGATATACAGGTTCTTGCACCAAAACCTTATCTCCGGGTGATGTCAATGCGCTAACCAAAGCCGAAAGCGCCGGTACCACACCGATAACTGGAAGTATCCATTCCGGTTGAAGTACAAATTTATGTCGCCGTGAGGACCAGCTCATCACTGCGCTGTAAAAAGCAGCTGGAATCGTAGCATAACCATATACCGCATGTTGAACCCGTTGCGCAAGTGCATCCACGACTGGTTGTGCTGCTGGAAAGTCCATATCCGCAACCCAGAGTGGAATCAAATCGGCATAATCATGTTGATTCCATTTGACCGAATCGGTACCACGACGAACAATCGTTTTGTCAAAATTATAGATCATACAGCAATTTAATTAAAATTAGGAGGCATTTGCAAAAAAAATATGATAAAGTAAAAGGGGGTTCAGATCGCACGATAAATTACTTAGTGAAGGCTAATATACATAACAAAACTCGCGGACATAATAGACAACATGCAATAAAAAAATCCAGTATACCTGGATAAGCAGAAAGCGCTATCTTTACAGAAAATAGCATAACAACTATGGCCAAAAACAACTTTTCATTCCGTGCCAGATTAAAGAGTTTTCACTATGCTTTCAGTGGGTTGAAAACAGCCTGGCAGGAAGAACATAATTTCAGGGTGCATTGTATAGCGGCCATTATGGCCATACTGCTATCCGTTGTGCTTCACATCAGTACCCACGAATGGATTGCTGTACTCTTTGCCATTGGTTTTGTATTCGTCTGTGAGTTGTTAAATACTGCATTGGAAAATATGGCTGACTTTATCTGTCCAGAACATAACCCAAACATCAAAAAGATGAAAGATGTCGCCGCAGCGGCAGTGATGATAAGCAGCATCACCGCGCTATTGATCGGCCTATTAATTTTTACCCCCAAGCTGATCTCATTGGCCCTTCGTTACATTTTCTAACGCGAATTTCTCATCAAATGCAATCTTCTTCGGATCAACAAAAGACATTTTTCCAGCTTTCTCCTTCATCGCACCATAACCTTCCATTGCACGAGCTTTAGATAATTTAAATATCACCTGGCGGACCGATTCCTGTCCCTCAGAAGAAAAAGTATAATCGGCCGTTAAAATGTCCCCCTTCAATACACCATCAATATGTCCGCTATTACGATCTTTTTCCTTCCAGGCATAGCTAAGATCACCCTGTACCTTTTCTCCATCAACAGTGATTGACAGTGAAATGGTATCGCCATTTTTAAGGTACTGATATGTACTCTTTCCACTAAGAAACCCCGCGGTATCCAACGGTTGAGTAGTTTGAACAGTATCATTGCGTTTCGTTGAAGTAACTTGTTTTTTTTGTTCCTGATGGCAGCCAGCACAACACAGCAACGCTATAAATCCGAAATTGATTATTCTCATCGTCTATTTTTTGTTTGATCGTATAGATAGCAATTCAAAAGAATTTTTGTTTTAAATAACTACCATTTAAAATTTTCAAATTCAAAAAACAAAAAGCAAGCGAATATTGTTTATAAGTTAGATAGCAGTCTACTATTTTAGCACGATATAAGCTATTAAAAATAAACAATTTAGTAACAATAAAATTATCGTAGGCTTATTGTAAAGCTAATTTTTATTAGTAAATTGTACATTATAAAATTCAGGAATTCTTAACCAATATTAGTATGAAAGATGTAAGCTTTAAGAAATTTGATAGTGGATGTACATCACTCACAAAATTGTCCATTGAAACAGACTTGGCTATTATTGTTAAAGAGCAAGTTACGATTCCTTCCGAATCCAAAATTGAAAAACTCAGACGCTGTAAAGAAGAATTACTTAAAAGCCTTTGGTTTGTTCAACGTCAATGTTGAGATAACATTTTCCTTCAATTTTCGACTATCCGCCGATCAGCCTCTTATGGTCTGACCGCCACACATTCAAGTCACTTTTAACACAAAATAAGCCCCTCTGCTTTATGCTTTTTGGGGCTTTTAATATATTCAATAATTCGCCGTCACAAGGGATCAAAGCGATTTCAAATGTTTATAATTAGACTTAATGGTATCCCACACCTCTTCGAAATTACCCGACAACATTAATTTTGCCATACTTTCTGTCATCCCTTTCATTTGACTGAAGGATATTTTGGGTGGCATAGCCAATGCATTGGGATTGGTATATAGATCAATTAGGACAGGCTCATCGACAATCCCAAAAGCCTCATGGATAACACCATCCACCTCCTGGGGTTGAGTCACCGTAAATGCACGTATGCCCATCGCCTGGGCGATCATCGCAAAATCTGGATTGACCATATTAGTTTCCTGATCTTTAAGACCTGATACCTGCATTTCCAATTTAACCATACCAAGTGCACGATTGTTGAAGACGATGATTTTGATCGGTAAGTTATATTGTTTTATTGTTGCAAGGTCCCCCAACAACATGGATAGGCCTCCATCGCCACAAAAAGCAATAACCTGGCGCTCAGGATGTGTCAATGCAGCTCCAATAGCCATTGGCATGGCATTAGCCATAGAACCATGATTGAAAGACCCCAGCATGATTCGATCCTTTCGCTGATTAATATAACGTGCTCCCCAAACACAGCACATACCGGTATCAAGCAAGAAAATCGCATCATCATTGGCTTTCTGATCAATGGTATGAGCGACAAATTCTGGCTGTATTG
Organism: Sphingobacterium sp. UBA6317; assembly: GCF_002440385.1. Classification (NCBI taxonomy): domain Bacteria; kingdom Pseudomonadati; phylum Bacteroidota; class Sphingobacteriia; order Sphingobacteriales; family Sphingobacteriaceae; genus Sphingobacterium; species Sphingobacterium sp. UBA6317. The sequence continues at coordinate 94,192 of NZ_DJTD01000049.1, forward strand.
CGCATTCGCTGCCTGAATCCTCCACATACGTCATGAGATCTTCCTTGACCTTTTCATAAGAAGCAAGCTGCTTCTCCAGAAATTTCGTATCCGAACGCGCTTCTACAAAGGGCAATACCGCTTTTAAGGTATGCTCAATATCGCCAACAAGCCCATAGTCTACGATGGATCTACGCCCTAGCTTTTCACCTTCAATATCAATCTGGATAATGGTTTTGTTGGTCGGTATAAAATCCTTATAAGGAAAATCAGTCCCTAAAAGTAAAATAAGATCGGAATGATGCATACTTTGAAAAGCCGAAGCCATTCCTAGAAGTCCTGTCATCCCGATTTCATTGGGATTGTCGCGTTGGATATCCAACTTTGCTTTAAATGAATAACCTACTGGCGCATGGATCTTTTGTGATAATGCTACAATTTGCTGCTGTGCTTTCTTGGCCCCCACACCACAGAACAAGGTTATCTTTTCTGCTTGATTGATATATTGTGCCAATCGCCCAATTTCCATCTCCGAAGGTCTAATTTGCGGCTCGGTAAAAAACACCTTCGTTGAAGTATTCATTTGAACCGCTTCCATTTCTGATACGTCACCAGGTAGGCCGATAACTGCAACATCCCGTTTAGAGATAGCCTGTTGTAATGCATTTTGCACCATACGTTGCACCTGCTCCGGCCGAGTGATCATTTGGTTGTAGCAAGAACAATCATCAAACAGCTTGATTGGATTGGTTTCTTGAAAATAATCGGTTCCAAATTCGTAGGTAGCACATGTTGATGCGATCACAAGCATGGGTACACGAGTCTTGTGTGCTTCATAAACACCATTGATCAGATGCACATGCCCAGGCCCACTGCTTCCCGCACAACAAGCGATCCCGTGCAAATCAGCTTCTGCCGTTGCAGCAAACGCCCCCACTTCCTCATGCCTGACATGTATCCATTGCATCGTTCCATCTGCATGAACAGCTTCGTTGAAAAAATTTAAACTATCGCCCGTTACGGCATAAATACGCTGAATTCCCGCATCCTTTAAAAGACCCACAATCTGGTGTGCTACATTTTTCATACTTATACTATAATTTAAGATTTTGTGATAGCGGCATCGTGCAAATTATATTGCCGCTATTTAATAACAACAATAATGTAGCGTAATGGTTTGGGACATTAGCTGAACAGGTCTGTCGTTTCCCAAGCGTATAATCTGGTCGAATGTGCAATAACAGCCTCAATTGGGAGCAGGTATATACTGGGCTCAAATTAAAGCCAACAATTCGCTATACTTGAAATAAAAAGAAATTGTATTCAACAAAAAAAGAGGCTGTCTCAAAA